>NZ_JAXION010000104.1:0-15364 GCF_049311045.1 Rhodococcus sp. 7Tela_A2
TGGTGCTCGATGAGTTTCCGCTCAACAGCAGTGGGAAGCTCGATCGTAAGGCGTTGCCTTCCCCTGTCTTCGAGGCTCGGGAGTTCCGGGCACCGCAGACCGCCGTCGAACAGGTTGTGGCGTCGGTGTTTTCCGAGGTGCTCGGTGTCGAGCGTGTGGGGCTCGATGATGATTTCTTCGCCTTGGGTGGTAACTCGTTGGTTGCGACCCAGGTGGTGGCGCGTCTGGGTGCGGCGCTCGGTACTCGGGTGCCGGTGCGGGTGTTGTTCGAGGCGTCCACCGTCGGGGAACTTGCGGTGCGGGTGGAGCAGCTGTCCAGTGGGAGTGCCGGGGTTCCATTGGTTGCGCGGGTGCGGCCGTCGGAGATTCCGTTGTCGTTGGCGCAGCAGCGGATGTGGTTCCTGAATCGGTTCGACCCGGATTCCACCGCATACAACATTCCGCTCGCCCTGCGGATGACCGGTGCACTGGACATCAGAGCGCTTCGCGACGCGGTCGCGGATCTGTTCTCCCGGCACGAATCACTACGCACCGTCTACCCGGAGACGGAGTCCGGTCCCGTTCAGCGCATCCTTTCGGCGGCGCAGGCGTCGGTGGACCTGGCCCCGGAAGATGTCACGGCGACAGACCTCCAGACCCGGATGCGCGAGATCGTCTCGGCCGGATTCGATGTGACGACGAACGTGCCCGTGCGTATGCATCTGCTGCGCGTGACCGACGAGGACCATGTGCTGGTGACGGTCGTGCACCACATCAGTGGCGACGGGTCCTCGATGGTGCCGCTGGTGCGTGACGTGATGACGGCGTATTCCGCGCGCACCGCCGGAACCGAACCGGCATGGGCGCCATTGGAAGTGCAGTACGCGGACTACGCGCTGTGGCAGCGCGAGGTGCTCGGCTCCGAAGACGACCCGGACTCGACCGCCGCGAAGCAGCTCGCCTATTGGCGTGAGTCCCTGGCCGACCTGCCCGACCAGCTGGATCTCCCGCTCGATCGACCGCGGCCGGCACAGCAGAACTTCCGCGGCGACCGTGTGGAGTTCCGCATCGGTGCCGACCTGCACGGTGAGCTACGCGACCTCGCTCGGGCGCAGAATGCCACGGTGTTCATGGCCGTGCATGCCGCGTTCGCGGCGCTGCTCGCCCGGCTGTCGGGTTCCGGTGACATCGCGGTCGGCACACCCATCGCGGGCCGTGACCAGCAGGCAACCGACGACCTTATCGGCATGTTCGTCAACACGCTCGTGCTGCGGCTGCAGGTGGACGGCGGCAACTCCTTCGGTGATCTGCTCGTCGCTGCCCGTGAAACGGATCTGCAGGCGTTCGCGCATGCCGATATACCGTTCGAACGACTCGTCGAGGTCCTCAATCCGGCGCGCTCGACCGCACGGCACCCGCTGTTCCAGGTCGGATTCTCGTTCCAGAACCAGCGCCGGGCGGAACTCGAGTTGCCCGGTCTCGCCGTAACGCCGATCGACCTCGAAGGTGGCGTCGCACAGTTCGACCTGCATCTGATCGTCACCGACCGTTACCGCGAGGACGGAACGCCGGACGGGATCGACGCCATCCTCACCTACGCGACGGATCTGTTCGAGCGGGAGACCGTGGAAGCGGTCGCAGACAGGCTCGTGCAGCTACTCGGTGCGTTCGTCCAGGATCCCGCTGCGCCGGTCGGCGACCACCTTTTGCTTCTCCCGCCCGAGCGCCACGTTCTCACCGAACGGAACGAGACCACCCACGACACCGGCGTATCCGCCACCCTCGTCGACCTGTTCGACGAGCAGGTCGCCACCCGGCGTGATGCCGTGGCACTCGACTACGAGGGCCGGCAGTGGACGTACGGTGAGTTCGACTCGTCGGTGAACCGGCTCGCCCGTCATCTGATCTCGCTCGGTGTGGGACCCGAAGATCGTGTCGCACTTGCAGTTCGGCGCTCGCCTGAATTGCTGGTCGGGATGTATGCGATCGCCAAGACCGGCGCTGCGTATGTGCCCGTCGACCCCGCGCAGCCTGCCGAGAGGAACGCGTACATCCTCGACACCGCTGCACCCGCAGCGATCGTCACGACGAGTACGGACCCGGTCGGACACGGGCAGGTTCGGGTGGTCGAACTCGACCGCGTCGACCTCTCCGATGTCGCGGACACGCAGGTCACCGACATCGAGCGGACCGCGCCGCTGCGCCCGGACCACACGGCCTACGTGATCTTCACCTCGGGTTCGACGGGCAGGCCGAAGGGTGTTGCCGTTCCGCACGCCGCGATCGTGAACCAGTTGCTGTGGAAGCGCAGCTTCTTCGGACTCGGCCCGGACGATGCCGTACTCCTCAAGACTGTCGCCACCTTCGACCTGTCGGTGTGGGAGTTCTGGTCGGCGCTCACGGCCGGTGCGCGTCTGGTCGTGGCAACTGCGGACGGTCATCAGGACCCCGACTACCTGCTCGGACTGCTCCGTGACCGCAACGTCACCACGTTGCACACGGTTCCGTCCATGCTGTCGATGCTCATGACCGTGGCGGCGGGCCCGCTTTCCCCGTCGCTGCGTCGCGTCCTCGCGATCGGCGAGGCCCTGCCGGCTCCGGTGGCACAGCAATTCCGCCAGGCGAATTCGGCGGCGCTGTACAACCTGTACGGTCCGACCGAAGCTGCCGTCTCGGTCACCGTGCACGAGGTCGACGATGCCGACACGGTCATCGTCCCGATCGGTGTGCCCGAGTGGAACACCGCCGTCCACGTTCTCGACGGGCGGCTGCGTCCGGTCGCCCCGGGTGTGGCAGGCGAGTTGTACCTCGCGGGCGCCCAACTGGCGCGTGGCTACCACGACCGCCCGGATCTGACGGCCGACAGATTCGTCGCGGATCCGTTCGGCGGCGGACGCATGTACCGCACCGGCGACATCGTGCGATGGAACCGGGACGGCCGACTCGAGTACCTCGACCGCGCCGACTTCCAGGTGAAGATTCGCGGATACCGGATCGAACTCGGCGAGATCGAGGTCGCTCTGCGCGACCTCACGGACGTGCGCGACGTCGCTGTCGCGGTGCGCTCCGACGCCCGGACCGGCGACCGGCTGATCGCCTACGTCGTTCCGGTCGGCGACGGGGACTTCGACGAGAACGTGGTCCGTTCCGCACTTGCCGAACGGCTTCCGTCGTACATGGTGCCGTCGGCGTTCGTGGAACTCGATGCGCTGCCGCTCAGCACCAACGGCAAACTCGACCGGGCGGCACTGCCCGATCCGGCCGTCGAGGCAGGCGAGTTCCGCGCACCGACCAACCCGGTCGAGGAAGTCGTCGCGGATGCAGTAGCCGAGTTGCTCGGTGTGGAGCGGGCTGGTCTCGACGACGACTTCTTCGCCCTCGGCGGCAATTCCCTGCTCGCGACACAACTCGCGGCACGTCTCGGCGCGGCGCTCGACACGAAGGTGGCCGTGCGCAAGGTGTTCGAGGCACCCACGGTGGGGGCCCTTGCCGCCCATATCCAGCCTTCCGTCGGAGCGGGGGCTCGCGCCCCCCTCGTCGCCGGACCGCGACCCGAACGTATTCCGTTGTCGTTGGCGCAGCAGCGGATGTGGACCCTGAACCGGGTCGATCCCGACTCCGGTGTCTACAACATCCCGGTTGCGGTGCGCTTGACCGGTGAACTCGACACCGAGGCCCTCCAGAACGCGGTCTTCGACCTGTTTGCGAGGCACGAGGTACTCCGGACCGTCTACCCGGACACCGAGGACGGCCCCGTGCAGGTCGTCCTGCCGGTTGCTCAGGTCGTTCCGGCTCTGACCCCGATCGATGTGACGCCCGGCGAACTCGTCGACCGTCTCACCGAGATCCTCGGCGCCGGATTCGATGTCACCGGTTCGCTGCCTCCGGTGCGGATGGCGGTGTTCCGGATCTCGGCGAGCGAACATGTGCTGGCCGTGGTGGCGCACCACATCGCCTCGGACGGTTACTCGATGCGACCGCTCGTCCGCGACGTGATGCTCGGCTACACCGCCCGTGCGCAGGGACAGGCCCCGGGCTGGGAGCCACTCGAGGTCCAGTACGCGGACTACACGCTCTGGCAGCAGTCCGTCCTCGGTTCCGAGGACGATCCGGACAGCGAACTGTCACGTCAACTCGATTACTGGGCAAGTGAACTCGCGGGCGCACCCGAAGTGCTCGAGCTCCCCACCGACCGTCCGCGACCGGCCCGGCAGTCCACCGCGGGTGCATCGATCACCTTCGACGTCGGTGAGGAACTCGCCGTCCGTATCGAGAAGGTCGCACGGGAACACCACGCCACCGTATTCATGGCGATGCACGCCGCCTTTGCGGTGCTGCTCTCCAGGCTGTCCGGCAGCGACGACATCACCGTCGGCACTCCGACGGCGGGTCGTGGTGAAGAAGCACTCGACGGTCTCGTCGGCATGTTCGTCAACACCCTGGTGCTCCGTACCCGCGTCACCGGTTCGTCGACGTTTTCGGACCTGCTGGAACAGGCCAGGGAAAAGGATCTCGCCGCGTTCGGCAACGCGGACGTGCCGTTCGAACGGGTCGTGGAACGTCTCGGCGTACGTCGGAGCAGTTCCTACACACCGCTGTTCCAGGCGATGCTGACGTTCCAGAACATCGAAACAGGGACGTTCGAACTGCCGGGTCTGGCAGTGACTCCGCTCGAGACGGGCGTAGACCAAGCGAAATTCGATCTGCAGTGCACCATCGTCGAACAGTTCTCGCCGGGTGGTGCGCTTCAGGATCTCGCGGTGACCTTCACCTACGCCACGGCGTTGTTCGACGCGGCAACGGTGGAAACGCTCGGTCGGCGCTTCGTCCGGATCCTCGATGCCGTCGCCACCGACCCTCGCACGGTGCTGCGGTCGATCGACATCCGTTCGGACGAGGAACGTGCGCGTGCCGCACGGCCGCGGAAGGCGCGAACGGTGGCGGATCTTCCCGCGCTCGTGACGGCAGCAGCCACGGTCGCACCCGAGACGGTGGCCTTCGCACACGGTGAACGCGAAGTCACATTCGGTGAGTTCGCGGGACGCCTGGACACGATGACGACGACCACAGGCGGTGCGCTGACCGCGGAAGCGCTCGTATCGGTGGTGCTCAACGGGTTGGTGCCGGGAATGCTGCCCGAACTGGGGGCGGACGGCCTCGCACAACTCGTGCGGGAGGTGATCGCCTTGGCGGAGGGAGTGATCTCCGCGGATTAGTTCTGCGTCGGTCCGTTCGGGATAATCGAGGATCGGATGTCGTTCGACGCTCGGACAGTACCGTCGGGGGTCGCGTGAGCGATACAGCGAGCGCAGGTTATTTCAGGAGGATGGGGTAGATGACGAGTGACGTGGCGGGCAATCCGGCGTTGGCAATCGGCGATCTGCCTCGGGTGCTCGCCGCCGTGGCGGACGTCGAGCCCGACCGTGTAGCCCTCGTCGACGGCGAGACCCGGCTTACCTACGGCAGCCTGCACCAGGAGATATCCACCCTCGACGCGGCGATGGGTGGCGCGCTCGGGTTCGACGCTCTCCTCCCCGTCGTGCTGTCGACCGTCGCTCCCGGACTGCTCGGCGGCGCAGGACTTCCCGCGGTCGTCGAGTCGCTTCTCTCCGACGCCCTGGTGGTGCTCGGAAACGACGCGGTCGCGCCGGCGGTAGCCGACCCGAACACCCTCGCCGCAAAGTTCGATGCGCAGGTGGCGGCGACACCGGACGCGACGGCGCTCCGATTCGAGAACGACACCCTGACCTATCGCGAGTTCGATGCGCGCGCGAATCGCCTCGCGCGGCACCTGATCGACCTCGGTGTGGGGCCCGACGTCCGCGTCGGTCTGGCCGTCCGGCGCTCGTTCGAGTTGCTCGTGGGCATGTACGCGATCGTCAAGGCCGGTGGCGCATACGTGCCTCTCGATCCCGATCACCCGGCCGATCGGCTCGCCTACGTCCTCGAGATCGCCGAACCCGCAGTCGTCGTCACGACCGCACGAGACGACGTGGACCTGCCCGAGACGGTTCCGACGGTGGCAGTCGACACGATCGACCTGTCGGGCGTCTCCGACGAACCCGTCCGGCCCGAGGAGCGGACGGGCGCGCTGACCGCCGACCACCTGGCGTACGTCATCTTCACCTCCGGATCCACTGGTCGGCCCAAGGGCGTGGCGGTCGAACACCGCGCGATCGTCGCGAACATCGCCTGGCGTCAGGCCGAGTACGGAATGCGCGCCGACGACGTGGTCGTGCAGAAGACCCCGTTCACGTTCGACGTGTCGGTGTGGGAGTTCTTCTGGCCGCTACAGGTGGGAGCGTGCCTGACGATCGCAGCGCCCGACGGCCATCGCGATCCGGGGTACCTCGCCCGCACCATGATCGACCACGGCGTGACGATCGCTCACTTCGTACCGTCGATGCTCGCGGTGTACCTCGAGGAGCCTGCCGCTGCATCGGTGACTTCTCTGCGCTACGTCTTCGCGTCCGGTGAGGCGCTGCCTCCGCAGACGGTGGCGCGGTTCCATCAACTGTCCTCGGCGAGCCTGCACAATCTGTACGGGCCCACCGAAGCCGCGGTCGACGTCACCTATTACGCCACCGCGCCCGGCGACACCGTCGTCCCTATCGGCGCGGCGGTTGCCGACACCGGTCTCTACGTTCTCGACGAGGGTCTGCGTCCGGTTCCGGACGGATCCGAGGGCGAGTTGTACCTCGCCGGGGTCCAGTTGGCGCGTGGCTACCTGCAACGCCCCGATCTGACCTCCGACCGGTTCGTCGCAGACCCGTTCGGAGACGCCGGCGACCGCATGTACCGGACCGGCGACCTCGTGAAGACGAACGCCGACGGGCAACTCGAGTACATCGGCCGCACCGACTTCCAGGTCAAGCTCCGCGGACTACGCATCGAACTCGGAGAGATCGAATCGGCGCTACTCGACCACCCGACGGTGCGTCAAGCCGTGGTGGTGGTGCACCACGAACCCACCCTCGGCGACCACCTCGTCGCCTACCTCGTCACCGACGGCCGCGAGATCGACCGCACCGAACTCGCGGAGGCGGTGCGGCGGCGTCTTCCCGGTTACATGGTGCCCTCGCTGTTCGTCGCACTCGACGCCTTCCCGCTGGGCGCGAGCGGAAAACTCGACCGAAAGTCGTTGCCGAAACCCGACTTCAGCTCACTCCAGCGGGAGTACCGCGCGCCGTCCACCCCGACCGAACACACTGTGATTGCTGCCTTCGAGCAGGTTCTCGGCGTCGAAGGACTCGGCGTGGACGACGACTTCTTCGACCTTGGCGGCAACTCGCTCAGTGCGACACGCGTGGTGGCACGACTCGGTGCCGACCACAACGTCCGCATCGACGTCCGCGAGTTCTTCGATGCGCCGACCGCCGCCGAACTCGCGGTGCTCGTCGACGCCGCATCGGCTTCCGGGGGCGACACGCGTGCGCCGTTGGTCGCCCAGGTCCGTCCGGATCGGGTGCCGTTGTCGCTGGCGCAGCAGCGGATGTGGTTCCTCAACCGGCTCGATCCCGACTCTGCGGTGAACAACATCGCGTTGGCGATACGGCTCGTGGGGCGGGTCGAGGTCGAGGCTCTGTCGTCCGCGGTCTCCGACGTGATCGCCCGGCACGAGTCGCTCCGGACCATCTACCCGGACCACGAGGGTGTCGGCAGTCAGCAGGTGCTGCCGGTCTCGGAATTCGTCGTCGACGTGACGCCCGAACCGATCTCCCCGAACGACGTGGTCGCCCGCGTCACCGACATCGTCTCCGAAGGATTCGACGTCACCCGTCAGGTGCCGTTCCGGGTGCGGGTGCTGCGTGTCTCCGACCAGGAGTACGTGCTGGTGGTGGTGGTCCACCACATCTCCGCCGACGGGTTCTCCGCCGGCCCCCTGACACGGGACGTCATGTCCGCCTATGTGTCCCGGGCCTCGGGTAGTGCTCCGCAGTGGGAACCCCTCGAGGTGCAGTACGCCGATTACGCACTCTGGCAGCGCGAGGTGCTCGGCAGCGAAGACGACCCGTCGTCGCTCATGGCACAACAACTCGACTATTGGCGCCGGACGCTGGCGGAGCTTCCCGACGAGCTGGAGCTTCCACGGGATCGCCCGCGCCCCGCGGTGGCGAGCAACCGAGGAGCGTCGCACCGGCTCGACGTGGGTCCCGACCTGCGTCGTCGTATCGCAGAGCTCGCGCGCCGGCAGGGCTCGACCGAGTTCATGCTGGTACACGCCGCGTTGGCAGTGCTGCTCGGCCGCTTGTCGGGTACCGAGGACATCGTCGTCGGATCACCTGTCGCCGGTCGCGGGGACGCCGCGCTGGACGATGCGATCGGCATGTTCGTCAACACCCTGGTCCTCAGGACTCCGATCGACACCTCCCGGTCGTTCGACGAGGTGCTCGGCAGCGTGCGCGACGTGGACCTGGAGGCGTTCGCGCATGCGGATGTGCCGTTCGAGCGGTTGGTCGAGGTGCTCGATCCTGCCCGTTCGCAGGCGCGTCATCCGCTCTTCCAGGTGATGCTGACCTTCCAGAACATGCCCGTCACATCCCTCGAGCTCCCCGGCCTGTCGGTCGAGTCACTGGAATTCGACACGGCGATCGCGAAGTTCGATCTGCAGGTGACCGTCACCGATCTGGCCGGGTCGGGTGAGCAGTCGAAGGGTTTCGGTATCGAGTTCACGTATGCCACCGATCTGTTCGATGCCGCAACAGTCGAGGGCTTCGCGGAGCGGTTCGTGCGGATCCTCGAGGCGGTGGTGGCTGATCCGTCGTGTCGGGTGGGGGATATCGATCTGCTGGGCGCCGATGAGCGGGTGACGGTGCTCGAGCGGTGGAACGATACGTCGCATCCGGTGCCGGAGTCGACGTTGCTGGATCGGTTCGATGCGCAGGTCCTTTCGAATCCCGACGCGATTGCGGTGGTGTTCGAGGGCGAGTCGTTGACGTATGCGCAGTTCGATGCGCGGGTCAATCGTCTTGCGCGGTATCTGATCTCGCGGGGTGTGGGTCCGGAGACGATGGTCGGGTTGGCGGTGCGCCGGTCGTTGGATCTGCTGGTGGGGATGTATGCGATTGTGCGGGCCGGTGGCGCGTATGTGCCGATCGATCCGGATCATCCGGCCGATCGGATTCGGCATGTGCTCGATATTGCTGATCCGGTGTGTCTGGTGACGACGGCCCGTGATGGGTTCGAGGTGCCGTCCGGGGTGGATGTCGAGGCGATAGAGATCGATCGGCTGGATCTGGAAGGGTTCTCTGCCGAGCGGATCGGTGACGACGAGCGGCGCAGTGTCCTGCGTCCGGACAACACGGCGTATGTGATTTTCACGTCGGGTTCGACGGGCCGGCCGAAGGGTGTGGCGGTCTCGCACGGGGCGATCGTCAATCGTCTCGAGTGGATGCAGCACGAATACTCGCTCACCGGAGCGGATGTGGTGTTGCAGAAGACGCCGTTTACGTTCGATGTGTCGGTGTGGGAGTTTTTCTGGCCGTTGGGTGTGGGTGCGCGGTTGGTGGTTGCTGCTCCGGACGGTCATCGGGATCCGGTGTATCTGGCGACGGTGATGGCGGAGCGCAGTGTGTCGGTGGCGCATTTTGTGCCGTCGATGTTGGCGGTGTTCGTGGCGGAGGCGTCGGTGGGGGCGGCGTCGTCGTTGCGGTTGGTGTTCGCTTCGGGTGAGGCGTTGCCCGCGTCGGTGGCGGGCCGGTTGATGTCGGTGCTGCCGGGGGTGCGGTTGCACAATTTGTATGGTCCGACCGAGGCCGCGGTGGACGTGACGTTCCACGAGGTCGTCGACGCCGATACCGTGTCGGTTTCGATCGGTGCGCCGGTGTGGAATACGCAGGTGTTTGTGCTCGACAGCCGACTCGCGCCGGTGCCGGTGGGTGTGGCGGGTGAGTTGTATCTGTCGGGTGTGCAGTTGGCTCGTGGGTATGTGGGTCGGCCGGATTTGTCGGCGGAGCGGTTTGTGGCGTCGCCGTTCGGTGTGGGTGAGCGTCTTTATCGCACGGGTGATGTGGTGCGGTGGAACGCCGATGGGGAGTTGGAGTACATCGGTCGTTCCGATTTTCAGGTGAAGTTGCGGGGGTTGCGGATCGAGCTCGGTGAGATCGAGGCGGCGTTGGTGTCGCACGATTCGGTCGCTCAGGCTGCGGTGGTGGTGTCGGCCTCGGATCTCGGGGATCAGTTGGTGGGCTTTGTGGTGCCTGTTGTGGGGGCCACGGTGGATCGCGGCGAGTTGGTGCGGTTTGTTTCGGGGTTGTTGCCGGGGTATATGGTGCCGTCGTTGTTTGTGGTGCTCGATGCGTTTCCGCTCAACAGCAGTGGCAAGCTCGATCGTAAGGCGTTGCCTTCGCCCACTTTCGAGACTCGTGAGTTCCGGGCGCCGCAGACTGCTGTCGAGCAGACTGTGGCGTCGGTGTTCGCCGAGGTGCTCGGTGTCGAGCGTGTCGGTGCGGACGATGATTTCTTTGCGCTGGGTGGTAACTCGTTGATCGCGATGCAGGCGGTCGCGCGCCTGAGTGCCGCACTCGATACGCAGGTGCCGGTGCGGGTGTTGTTCGAAGCCTCGACCGTCGAAGCGCTTGCGGGTCTGCTCGAGTCGTCGTCGTTTGCGGGTCGCGTGCCTCTTGTGGCCGGCACTCGTCCGGCGCAGATTCCGTTGTCGTTGGCGCAGCAGCGGATGTGGTTCCTCAACCGGTTGGATCCGGGGTCGGCGGTCAACAACATTCCGGTGGCGATCAGGTTGTCGGGATCGTTGGATGTCGACGCGTTGCAGGCCGCGGTGTCGGATGTGGTGGCACGGCACGACTCGTTGCGGACGGTGTATCCGGAGGTCGACGGGGTCGGTTTCCAGAAGGTGCTCGGTGCCGGCGACGCGGTCGTGGAGGTGCGCGCTCTGGACGTGGCTGCCGAGGATGTTGCGGGGCGGGTCGCCGAGGTTGTGGGTGCCGGTTTCGATGTGACGCAGCAGGTTCCGATCCGGGTGCAGTTGTTGCGTGTCGCGCCGGAAGAGCACATTCTGGTTGTGGTGGTTCATCACATCTCCGGCGATGGGTTCTCTATGGCGCCCCTGACTCGTGATGTGGTCACCGCGTACGCAGCGCGGGCCGCGGGCCGGGAGCCGGGGTGGTCGGCGCTCGAGGTGCAGTACGCGGATTACACGTTGTGGCAGCGTGAGGTTCTCGGCGACGAGTCCGATCCGGAGTCGCTGCTTGCGCGGCAAACCGAGTTCTGGCGCAGTGCTTTGGCGGATCTGCCGGAGGAGTCGACGTTGCCGGGGGATCGGCCTCGTCCGGTGGTGTCGAGTTACCGGGGTGCGTCGCACGGTTTCACGATCGATGGTCGTATTCGTGCGGGTATCACCGAGGTGGCACGCCGCAGTGGTGCAACGGAATTCATGGTCGTCCATGCTGCGTTGGCCGTGTTGCTGTCACGGTTGGGCGCGAGTTCCGATGTTGCGATCGGGACGCCCGTCGCGGGTCGTGGTGAGGCTGCGCTCGATGATCTGGTGGGTATGTTCGTCAACACGCTCGTATTGCGGACGTCGGTTGATGGTGGGGTCCCGTTCGGGGAGTTCCTCGATACCGTTCGGGGGACAGATCTCGATGCGTTCGCGCATGCGGATGTGCCGTTCGAGCGGTTGGTGGAGGTGCTCGATCCTGCGCGTTCGCAGGCGCGTCATCCGTTGTTCCAGGTGATGCTGACTTTCCAGAATTTGGCGGCTGCGGAGCTCGAGCTGCCCGGTCTGAGTGTCTCGGGTGTCGACTTCGATGCGCAGATCGCGAAGTTCGATCTGCAGGTGACGTTGTCGGACGGGTTCGCGGAGGATGGTTCGCCGGACGGCTTCCATGCGGAGTTCACCTATGCCACCGATTTGTTCGATGCTTCGACGGTCGAGGGGTTCGCGGAGCGGTTCGTGCGGATTCTCGAGGCAGTGGTGTCTGATCCGTCGGGTCCGGTAGGGGATATCGATCTGCTGGGCGCTGATGAGCGTGTTGCGGTGCTCGAGCGGTGGAACGATACGTCGCATCCGGTGGCGGAGGCGACGTTGCTGGATCGCTTCGACGCGCAGGTTGCTGCGTCGCCGGATGCGGTCGCGGTGGTGTTCGAAGACGAGTCGTTGACGTATGTGCAGTTCGATGCGCGGGTCAATCAGCTTGCGCGGTATCTGATTTCGCGGGGTGTGGGTCCGGAAACAACCGTCGGGTTGGAGGTGCGCCGGTCGTTGGATCTGTTGGTCGGGATGTATGCGATCGTGCGGGCCGGTGGCGCGTATGTGCCGATCGATCCGGATCAGCCTGCCGAGCGCAACGCCTACATCGTGGAGATGGCGTCGCCGGTGTTGGTGGTGTCGACGTCGCGGGACGGGTTCGACGTTCCGGTGTCGGTGCCGGTGGTGTCGATCGACACTCTCGATCTTGCCGAGGTGTCGGCCGCGCCGGTCTCGGACGAGGAGCGGATTTCGCCGCTGCGACCCTCGAATACCGCATACGTGATTTTCACGTCGGGTTCGACGGGCCGGCCGAAGGGTGTGGCGGTCTCGCACGGGGCGGTCGTCAATCGTCTGGAGTGGATGCAGCACGAATACTCGCTCACCGGAGCGGATGTGGTGTTGCAGAAGACGCCGTTCACGTTCGATGTGTCGGTGTGGGAGTTTTTCTGGCCGTTGGGTGTGGGTGCGCGGTTGGCGGTTGCTGCTCCGGACGGTCATCGGGATCCGGCGTATCTGGCGAAGGTGATGGCCGAGCGTGGTGTGTCGGTGGCGCATTTTGTGCCGTCGATGTTGGCGGTGTTCGTAACCGAGGCCGGGGTCTCGGATCTGTCGGGTCTGCGGTTGGTGTTCGCATCGGGTGCGGCGTTGTCGCCGCCGGTGGCGGCGCGGGCGCGGGCGGTACTTCCGGATGCTGCTGTGCACAATTTGTACGGTCCGACCGAGGCTGCGGTGGATGTGACGTTCCACGAGGTGTCCGATGCCGATGTGGTGTCGGTGCCGATCGGTGTGCCGGTGTGGAATACGCAGGTGTTTGTGCTCGACGGTCGACTGGCGCCGGTGCCGGTGGGTGTGGCGGGTGAGTTGTATCTGTCGGGTGTGCAGTTGGCTCGTGGGTATGTGGGGCGGCCGGATTTGTCGGCGGAGCGTTTTGTGGCGTCGCCGTTCGGTGTGGGTGAGCGGTTGTATCGCACGGGTGATCTGGTGCGGTGGTCTGCTGATGGGGAGTTGGAGTACATCGGTCGTACCGATTTTCAGGTGAAGTTGCGGGGGTTGCGGATCGAGCTCGGTGAGATCGAATCTGCTCTTCTGGGCTTGGATGGTGTCGGTCAGGCCGTGGTGCTGGTGCGTGCGGATGCGCATGCGGGTGAGCAGTTGGTGGCGTATGTGGTGCCGGCTGCGGGTGCGTCGGTGGATTCTGTGGTGTTGTCGCGTCGGTTGGGTGCGGTGTTGCCGGCTTATATGGTGCCGTCGGCGATGGTGGTGCTCGATGAGTTGCCGGTGGGTTCGTCGGGCAAGTTGGACCGTAAGGCGTTGCCTTCCCCTGTCTTCGAAGCTCGGGAGTTCCGGGCCCCGCAGACACCCGTCGAACAGGTTGTGGCGTCGGTGTTTTCCGAGGTATTGGGCGTCGAGCGGGTCGGTCTCGATGATGATTTCTTCGCTTTGGGTGGTAACTCGCTGATTGCGCCCCCGGGGGGCGCGCGCCTGGGCGCGGCACTCGATACTCGGGTGCCGGTGCGGGTGCTGTTCGAGGCGTCCACCGTCGGGGAACTGGCGGTGCGGGTGGAGCAGGTGTCCGGTGGGGGTGCCGGGGTTCCGTTGGTTGCGGGGGTGCGTCCGGCACAGATTCCGTTGTCGTTGGCGCAGCAGCGGATGTGGTTCCTCAACCGGTTGGATCCGGGGTCGGCGGCGAACAACATTCCGGCGGTAATCAGGTTGTCGGGATCGTTGGATGTCGATGCGTTGCAGGCCGCGGTGTCGGATGTGGTGGCGCGGCACGAGTCGTTGCGGACGGTGTATCCGGAGATCGACGGAGTCGGTTTCCAGAAGGTTCTGCCTGTCTCGGGGACCGTCGTCGAGGTACGTCCGGAAACTGTCGCGGCCGACGAGGTCCCGGCACGTGTCACGGAGATCGCGACTGCCGGTTTCGATGTCACGCAGCAGGTTCCGATCCGAGTGCGGCTGCTGCGAATCACGCCGGAAGAGCATGTGCTGGTTGTGGTAGTTCATCACATTTCCGGTGACGGGTTCTCGATGGGGCCGTTGACCCGGGACGTGGCAACGGCGTACGCAGCGCGGGCCGCGGGCGCGGTCCCGGAGTGGTCGGCGTTGGAAGTCCAGTACGCGGATTACACGCTGTGGCAGCGAGAGGTCCTCGGCGACGAGTCCGATCCGGAGTCGCTGCTCGCGCGGGAAACCGAGTTTTGGCGCACTGCTTTGGCGGATCTGCCGGAGGAGTCGACGTTGCCGGGGGATCGGCCTCGTCCGGTGGTGTCGAGTTACCGGGGCGCCTCGCATGGGTTCACGATCGATGGTCGTGTTCGTGCGGGTATCACCGAGGTGGCACGACGCAGTGGTGCAACGGAATTCATGGTGGTGCATGCTGCTCTTGCGGTGCTGTTGTCGCGGTTGGGCGCGAGTTCCGATGTTGCGATCGGGACGCCCGTCGCGGGTCGTGGTGAGGCTGCGCTCGATGATCTGGTGGGTATGTTCGTCAATACGTTGGTGTTGCGGACGTCGGTTGATGGTGGGGTGTCGTTCGGGGAGTTCCTCGATGAGGTCCGCCGGGTGGATCTCGATGCGTTCGCCCATGCCGATGTGCCGTTCGAGCGGTTGGTGGAGGTGCTCGATCCTGCGCGTTCGCAGGCGCGTCATCCGTTGTTCCAGGTGATGCTGACTTTCCAGAATTTGGCGGCTGCGGAGCTCGAGCTGCCCGGTCTGAGTGTCTCGGGTGTGGACTTCGATGCGCAGATCGCCAAGTTCGATCTGCAGGTGACCGTCACCGATCTGGCCGGTGCGGATGAGCAGTCCCAGGGCTTCGGTATCGAGTTCACGTATGCGACCGAGCTCTTCGATGCTTCGACGGTGGAGGGGTTCGCGGAGCGGTTCGTGCGGATCCTCGAGGCGGTGGTGGCTGATCCGTCGTGTCGGGTGGGGGATATCGATTTGCTGGGCGCCGATGAGCGTATTGCGGTGCTCGAGCGGTGGAACGATACGTCGCATCCGGTGCCGGAGGCGACGTTGCTGGATCGCTTCGATGCGCAGGTTGCTGCGTCGCCGGATGCGATTGCGGTGGTGTTCGAGGGCGGGTCGTTGACGTATGCGCAGTTCGATGCGCGGGTCAATCGGCTTGCGCGGTATCTGATCTCGCGGGGTGTGGGTCCGGAGACGACGGTGGGG
>NZ_JAXION010000105.1:0-15310 GCF_049311045.1 Rhodococcus sp. 7Tela_A2
CCCGTCGTGAGGTCGCCCCCGGTGCGGTGCACGTACCCGGGTGGCTGAGTATCGACGAACAGCGCGCACTGGTGGAACTGTGCCGCGAGTGGTCGCGGAGCCCGGCGCCGATGCGGCACACCGTGTTACCCGGCGGCGGGCAGATGTCCGTACGTACGGTGTGCCTCGGCTGGCATTGGTCCCCGTACCGGTACACCCGCACGGCGATCGACGTCGACGGCGCACCGGTCGCGCCGTTTCCGGACCTGCTCGCCGATCTCGGCCGGCGCGCGGTTGCCGACGCGTACGACGACGCCGACGCGGGAACCGCCTACGCACCGGACGCCGCACTCGTCAATTTCTACGATCACGACGCACGTATGGGCATGCACCAGGACAAGGACGAACGGGTCGCGGCCCCGATCGTGTCGCTGAGCATCGGCGACGCGTGCACCTTCCGGTTCGGCAACTGCGAGACCCGCGGCCGTCCCTACACCGATGTCCGTCTCGAATCCGGCGACCTGTTCGTGTTCGGCGGGCCGTCGCGTTTCGCTTTCCACGGCGTGCCCGCCGTCTTCCCCGACACCGGTAGCGCACAGGTGGGACTGCCCGGCGGCCGGCTGAACATCACGTTGCGTTCGACGGGACTGGCCTGAGCCGATCACCCGGATACGACCGTCGCCGAGTTCGGTATTGTCGGGCCATGAGCGTCGATACCCCGGCAGCGCAGTTCTCCTCCTCCGGCGACGATCCTCTGGCACTCGACCGGCAGGTGTGCTTCGCGCTCGCCGTCGCGAACCGCGCTGTTCTCGCCGTCTACCGGCCGATCCTGGACCGGCTCGGCCTCACCCACCCGCAGTACCTGGTGATGCTGGCCCTCTGGGAGCACGCCCCGATGACGGTGAAGGACATCGGGCGGGTGCTGCAACTCGACTCCCCGACGCTGTCTCCGCTGCTCAAGCGGCTCGAAGCGCTCGGACTGCTCACGCGCGAACGCAGCACGATCGACGAACGGCAGTTGGTCGTCGACCTCACCGACGAGGGCCGTGCCCTGCGCCGCGACGCGGAGTCCGTGCCCAACCAGGTGTTCGATTCCCTGGGCGTCGACGTCGCCGAACTCGAGGCGCTGCACACCGCTCTCGTCCGGGTCAACGCCGCAGCACTGAAGGCCGGGGACCCGCCCCGCTGAATGCAGGCCCCCGGGCCTCGGCGAGGGAGACTCAGCCTTGCGAGATCAGCGGCACCGACGCTTCGCTCGTGTACACGAGGAACGTGAACGACTCCTGGAAGTACAGCTGGACGTTCTCGCTGTCGTGCGAGAGGTAACCGATCGAGAGGTCCTGTCCGACCTGCAGGTCGTAGTCCCCGCCACGGGTGGTGAGGACGAACGCTCCATCGATCGCGGGAGCCCAGATGATGTCCCCGTCGATGAGGCGCCTGATCTGCTCCCGGATCGGATAGCCGTGGTCGGACGTTTCGCTGACCTTGGTGAATTCGTCGGCGCTGAGCAGCACGTGGTACGGCCCGCCGACACCTGCGAGTCGCAGCTCGGACAGCGCCTGGCTGATGGTCTCGGGGATGTCGCGCGGATCGTCGGGCAGTTGCAACGCGGTGTTGGACGACGACGCGCGGATGCCTTCGATACCGGCGGCGGCGTAACCCTCGAAGATCGCCCGGTCTTCGGCGAACGCGATCTGGCGCGCAGCTTCCTTGACGGCATCGAGATCGACGTCCTTGGCGCCTCGCTCGACGTTGTCCAGTTCTTCGCGCGAAAGAGTGAACGGCACCCGCAGTTCGACCAGCGGCGCCACCCGATGCTGACGCGCGCGAACACCCGCCGCGGGTGACTCGACCTCGCCCAGCCGGCCGAGACCGACCGCGGCGAAATCTGTCCCGTGCGGGCCCGAGAAATCGACCACGAGGCGGCCCGCGACATGCCGCTTGAACGTGCGGGTCGCCTCCTCCTCGATCTCGGCCCACGCCGCGTCGGTGATCGGAGCAAGGTCACGATAGAGATTGTTCACAGCGTTGAACTCCTTCTGAGAGCACCGATTCCGAGTGACCCGTCCGCATCCGACGGCGTCGATGCACTCGTGTCGGCAGTTCCGGGTGCGTCCGCCGGTGCGGGCGGAAGATCTTCGAGCATTTCCGACGAGGGACAGAAGAAGAGCGAACCCGTGACGGCCGTGGAGAAGTCGAGGATGCGGTCGTAGTTGCCGGGCGGATTGCCCAGAAACATGTTGCGCAGCATCTCTTCGGTCACATCCGGCGTCGCGGCGTATCCGATGAAGTACGTACCGAACTCGTCGGCACCGAAGCTGCCGAACGGCATATTCGCCCGCAGGATCTGGCGTTCCTCACCGTCGTCGTCCTCGATGGTGGTGAGGGCGACGTGTGAGTTCGCGGGCTTGGTGGCGTCGTCGAGTTCGATGTCGTCCAGTTTGGTCCGGCCGATCACGCGCTCCTGCTCTTCGACGCTGATGGCGTTCCAGGTCGAGAGATCGTGCAGGTACTTCTGCACGATCACGTAACTGCCGCCGGTGAACTCGGGGTCCTCGTCGCCGACGAGCGCGGCAGCCACCGCCTCCTCGTCTTCCGGGTTCTCGGTGCCGTCCACGAATCCGAGAAGGTCGCGACGCTCGAAGTAGCGGAAACCGTGCGTTTCGTCGACGACCGTCGCTGCGCCCCGCAACCGGTCGTTGATCTTCGCCGCGAGTTCGAAACACAGATCCGTCGACGACGCGCGGAGGTGGAACAACAGGTCGCCCGGGGTGGACGGCGCGCGGTGCCGGCCGCCGTCGAGCGGAACGAAGGGATGCAGTTCTGCGGGACGCGGCCCGTCGAACAGCCGGTCCCACATCTCCGACCCGATGCCCGTCACCACCGACAGCCCACCGTCCGGAATCCGGAAACCGACGGACCGTCGCAGACCGGACAGATCTTCGAGGAGACTGCGCACTTCGTCCTCTCGACCTTCGTCGATCGTGAGGACGAGAAAGATCGCCGCTTCGGTGAGCGGAGTCAAGATCGGTTGGGAACGCGCCACGGTCTCACCGTAGTTCACGCGAGCGGCCCCAGTGCCACTACGTCCCCGAACGTACTACGGCACCATCCAGGACAAGACTGCTGTGGTCTGCAACCAGACGAGCACAGCCAGCACGACGACCATGGCCACGCTGATCGGCCAGAGGCGCCGCATCAGCAACCCGTCTCGTCCGGACAGCCCCTGCACCGAGGACACCAGCGCCAGGTTCTGCAGCGCGATGGGGGTACCGGCAGTCCCGCCGGCCATGTTGCCCGCCACCAGCACGGTCGGGTCGAGCCCCGCCTGCTGTGCGGCGGAGACCTGGAGACTGCCGAACATCGCGTTGGACGCGGTGTTGGATCCGGTGACCAGCACACCGAGCCAGCCGAGCAGCGGTGACAGCAGCGCGAATGCGGCGCCGGCTCCCGCGAGGAACTGGCCGATGGTGGTGGTCTGGCCCGACAGGTTCATCACGTAGGCGAGGGCCAGCACAGCGGTCACCGTCGCGAACGACCAGCGCAACTGCACGACCGCAGCGACGAGGCACCGCAGCGCATCTCCTGCTGCCACTCCGAGCACGACCGTCGAGAGCAGCGCCGCGACGAACACGAGCGAACCCGGAGCCGTGAGCAGGTTGAGCGTGAACGTCTCCGCCGTCGGAACCCTGCCGTCCGCGCCCGTCACGTCGAGACCCGGCCAGGTGAACGAGAAGGTGGCGTTGGACAGGAACGACTCCACCGGGCCGAGACGGCTGACGAGGAACACGACCACGATCAGCGCGTACGGCGCGAACGCCTCGATCATCCGCCGCCGAGTGTCCTGGATCCCGTCGTTCCCACCGGTACGTACCGCATCCGGGCGCGGTGTCCGCACCTTCAGCACGATCAGGAGTGCAACCAGACCGGCCGCCGCTCCCGCGATGTTGCTCAATCCCACGGTCAGGTAGCTCGCGCACAGGAACTGCGCGGCACCGAACGCGGCACCGACCACGAGCGCGACGGGCCACGTCTCGCGCACACCGCGGCGCCCGCCCACCACCGCGACGAGCACCAGCGGCACGAACACCGCGAGCAGGCACACCTGGCGGGCCACCACCGGGCCGATCTCGTCGACCGGAATCTCCGACACCCGCGACATCGTCAGGATCGGCGTACCCATCACTCCGAGCGGCGTCACCACCGAGTTCGCGAGAAGCGACGCCGCTGCCGCGCGGACCGGCGGCAATCCGGCCCCGATGAGCACCACCGTCGCGACGACGATGGGTGTACCGAACCCGGCGACCGCCTCGAGCAGCGCACCGAACAGGAATGCGATGACGATGGTCAGGATGCGATGGTCCGGGGAAATCCGCGCGAACGCGCGGGTGAGCACGTCGAAATGACCGGACTCGACGGTCAGCCGATACACCCACACGGCGTTGAGGACGGTCCACATGATCGGGAACAGACCGAAGACCGCACCCTCGAGCCCTGCACTGAGCGCCGACACGACGGGCATGCCGTACCCGGCGACGGCGACGACGAGTGCGACCAGCACGGCCACTGCCGCCGCCGCGTGCGACTTGAAACGGAACACCGCGAGGAGCACCAGCATCGTCAAGAGCGGAAGGGCCGCGACGAGTGCCGACCACGCGAGCGAGCCGCCGATCGGTGAGATCGGCTGGATATACGAACCTGTCACCGCATCATGCCCCGAACGACTCCACGGCGGTCCGAAGTGTGTCTGCGGTGCCGTCGAGCACCGTACGGTTCGGCGTCTGCGCACGCGCACGGATACCGAATCCGTCGCCACTCGTGCGCGGCACCAGGTGCAGGTGGACGTGAAACACTTCCTGGCCGGCGGCGACGCCGTCGGCCAGGAAGAGGTTCACGCCGTCGATCGGCAGGTCGCTCGACCGCATCGCGGTGGCAATGCGCTGACCGGCGGCGAACACCTTCGCGCCGTCGTCCGGGTCGAGCTGCGCCAGACCCGACGCGTGCCGCTTCGGCACCACGAGCAGGTGCCCCGGGGTGAACGGCCGGATGTCCATGAAGGCGAGGACGTCCGGTTCGTCGAGCACGATGCTCGCCGGGGCGTCACCGGCCACGATGGCGCAGAAGATGCACTCGCTCACCGGCCCGGCGCCTCCGCCGCAACCGGTTCGCGTGCGGTGCTGAGCAGTCGCAGCAGTTCGGCCTGCACTACGGGACGATCACCGACCGGATCGTCGCTGTGCGCGAGGTAGAGCATGGCCTCCTCGACGGCGGCGACGAGCAGATGGGCGAGCACCGACGTGCGCGTGGACGACGACCGATGCGTGTCGGGAGCGAGCGTTGCAAGCATCTCCTCGACAACGCGCAGGGTGGAATGCCGATGTGCCTCCCGCACTTCGGTCCACCCCAGCACTGCGGGCGCCTCGATGAGCAACAGTCGGCGAGTGGGCTGGTCGTTGACCACGTCGAGGGACGCCAGCACCGCCGTGGTGAAACCGTCCCACGGATCGTCGACCTCGCCGGGATGCAGCGTCTGCTCCGCTTCCCGCTGCACCCGCTCGACGACACCCCGGAACAGATCGCGCTTGTTCGCGAAGTGGTGATAGAGCGCGCCGCGCGTCACCCCCGCGACGGCCACGATGTCCTCCGTCGCCGCTGCGGCATACCCGTCGCGCAAGAACACTTCGAGCGCTGCGTCCAGCAACGCTGTGCGCGTGCGCGTCGCGTTTCTCACCCTTCCCGGGCTCATTTTCTCGAGCACTGCTTCCTCCCCTATGTGTGCAGCTATCCCCTCGGGACTCCCCCGTAGCCGCGCCCCCTACTTACTACAGAATCGGCGCCGGCGAGTAACGAGCTGCGTCCGGGTAACGGTCCACCAGCTCCTGCACGGACGCGATGACCGCGCTCACCTGCGCGTCGGCAGCGCCGACGAACGCCGACCGGTCGGCGAGCGCCTCGTCGAGCGCGGCACGGTCGAGCGGAAGCCGGTCGTCCGCGGCGAGCCGGTCGAGCAGGTCCGGTTCGCGGCCCTGCTCGCGCATCGCGAGTGCCACCGACACCGCGTGTTCCTTGATCGCCTCGTGCGCGGTCTCCCGTCCGACACCGGCGCGCACCGCGGCCATGAGCACCTTGGTGGTCGCCAGAAACGGCAGGTAGCGGACGAGTTCCTTGTCGATCACGGCGGGATAGGCGCCGAATTCGGAGAGCACGGTCAGGAAGGTCTCGATCTGGCCGTCGATCGCGAAGAACGCGTCGGGCAGCGCGACGCGCCGCACCACGGAGCAGAACACGTCGCCTTCGTTCCACTGCGCACCGGCGAGTTCGGCGGCCATCGACGCGTACCCGCGCAGCACGACCTGCAGCCCGTTGACCCGCTCGCACGACCGGGTGTTCATCTTGTGGGGCATCGCGGACGACCCGACCTGGCCGGGCTGGAAACCCTCGGTCACCAGTTCGTGCCCGGCCATCAGCCGGATGGTGTGGGCGAAGGACGACGGCGCGGCACCGACCTGCACGAGGGCCGAGAGGACGTCGTGGTCGAGCGAGCGCGGGTAGACCTGCCCGACGCTGGTGAACACGTGGGAGAACCCGAGGTGCTGGGCGATCTTCTCCTCGAGCTGCGCGAGCTTCGCGGCATCTCCACCGAGCAGGTCCAGCATGTCCTGCGCGGTGCCCATCGGTCCCTTGATACCGCGGAGCGGGTACCGCTCGATCAACTCGCGCACCCGCTGCAGCGCGAGCAGCAGTTCGTCGGCCGCGGAAGCGAAGCGCTTACCGAGCGTCGTGGCCTGCGCGGCCACGTTGTGCGACCGGCCCGCCATCACGTACGACGAGTACTCCGCGGCCCGTTCGGCGAGTCGCGCGGCCACCGCGACACCGTGCGCATGGACGTGCTCCAGTGACCGCAGGATCTGCAGCTGCTCGACGTTCTCGGTGAGGTCGCGGCTCGTCATGCCCTTGTGGACATGCTCGTGGCCGGCGAGGGCGTTGAACTCCTCGATACGGGCCTTCACGTCGTGGCGCGTGACTCGCTCGCGGTCGGCGATGGATTCGAGGTCGACCTGGTCGACGACCCGTTCGTAATCGGCGATCGCCTCGGCCGGCACATCGATCCCGAGTTCCGCCTGCGCACGCAGCACTGCGATCCACAGCTGCCGTTCGAGCACGATCTTGTGCTCCGGTGACCACAGCTCCCGCAGTTCGGGGCTGGCGTAGCGGGTGGCAAGGACGTTCGGGATGTGGCTCACGAGTGGCCAGTTTACGTTCCGTGCCCGGACTCATGGTTCGGCAGGCGGCGCGACCGTGTGCATGACATCGAGGAGAATCGTCCTCGCCAGGGCGCGCGGGTCGGGATCGAGGTCGCCGAGCCCGCACAACACCGCCCCGTCGACCACCACCGCGAGGGTGTGCAACTGCGGTACCCGGACCGCGCGACCGCACCGTTCGAGCAGGTCGGTCAGCACCTCGTCGACCTGCTCCCGGATGCCCACCTGCGCTTCACGCAGTTCCGGATGGCGCACCGTGGCCACGCAGCCTTCGACGCGGGCGACGAGCCGGTCGCGGTCGTCGTCGGACACCGCTTTCCCGACGAGCAGGTCGAGAACGAGGTCGGCGGTTTTCTCGAGGCTGCGGGGGCACGCCGGAACGTCGCGGACACGCGCGCGCATCATTTCGACGTCCCGCGCGCCGTTGTGCTGCATGGCGCACAGGACGAGGTGTTCGAGGGAGTCGAAGTAGTACGTGGTCGACGCGAGTGGCAAGCCCGCCCGCGTAGCGACGGCGCGGTGGCGTACCGCGCCGATTCCCTCCTCGAGAATCAGATCGGCAGCAGCCTCGACCAGCGCCTGACGGCGCCGTTCCCCTTTCGGTGTGGCTGCGATAGTCACAGTCACATCGTGACAGCCTGCCGCGCTCACCAGAGGAAAACGCCAGTTGATACCACCCGGTACGATTGCGCCGCAGTCGTCAGATGGGGGCCCGGACTGCGCGGCCCGCTTCGCCTTTTTCACGAACGATCGGAGCCGTACCGGGATGAGACGTCGCCGCTTGCTTCAGGCCTCCGCACTGGGTGCCGCCGTTGCCGCCCTCGGAGTGCCGGGCGGCCCGGTTCGGGTCGCGTCGGCGTTGCCCGTCGGGCTCGACACCTATCGGAACACCCTTCCCGAACTGTTCGCGCCGTCGCCGGTGCCTCCGCAGCATTCCGAGGTGATCGTCGTCGGTTCGGGGTTCGGTGCGAGTGTCGCCGCGCTCAGGCTCGCGGAAGCCGGCAGCCGCGTCACCGTCCTCGAGCGCGGGACGCGCTGGCCGCGCGATCCGTGGCGTGAGGTGTTCACGTCCGATCTGCTCGCCGACGGTCGCGGTTACTACCACCGCACACATTTCACCGGCCCGACCGGAATCCCAGTGCACTGCGACGATTTCGCCGGCGTCCTCGATGTCGTCGACTATCCGCACATGTCGGTGTGGCGTGGTGCTGCCGTCGGCGGCGGGTCGATCGTGTTCTCCGGCGTGATGATCGCACCCGAACAGCGCTTCTTCGAGCACGTCTTCGGTAACTCACTGAGCTACGACGACATGGCCTCGACCTGGTATCCCAAGGTCCGGTCGATGCTGCGCCTCGACGCCATGCCCGACGACATCTATCACGCTCCGGAGTTCACGCACTCCCGCCGCTGGGACGACGACGCGCGGGCCGCGGGATACTCGCCGCACCGGATCGACGGAATCTGGGACTGGGACGTGATCCGCGCCGAATTGGCCGGCTCGGTACGCCGCTCGGCCGTCGCCGGCGAGAGCAACCTCGGCAACTCCAACGGGGCCAAGTTCGACCTGACGCAGAACTACATTCCGGCAGCGGAGGCGACGGGACGCGCCCTCGTGTGTCACGGACACCGGGTGCTCGCGGTCGGCCAGGAGCCCGACGGCCGGTACCGGGTCGAGGTGCAGGCCGTCGACCCGACCGGCGCGGTCCTGAACACCACGACCCTCACGTGCGACCGCCTGGTGCTCGGCGCCGGGTCGATCGGCACGACCGAGTTGCTGGTCGAGGCACGCCACACCGGGTCGCTGCCGCGCCTGAACGAGCACGTCGGCCGGGGCTGGGGCACCAACGGGGACGCGGTGCTGGTGCGTTCCCTGGCCCTGACGGACGGGTTCGGTGGTGACCAGGGCGCACCGTCCGCATCGCGGATCGTCGACGAGTCGGGTCTGCCGCTGAGCCTCGAGAACTGGTTCGTCGCGGGCACCGCCAAGGACGTGGGGATGCTGGCCTCGCTCGGGATGACGCTCGACCCCACTCGCGCGGAGATGGTCTACGACGCCGCCACCGGCCGCACGATCGTCGATTGGCCTGCCGGCGGTGAACTCGCGAGTGTCGACGCGCTGCGCACGGTGCACAACGCGATGGCCGCGGCCGGTGGCACCGTCCCGGGCGCCCCGCCGATGGCGGAGGACGTCAACGCGTCGTTCACGGCTCATCCGCTCGGCGGGGCGGTCCTGGGCGACGCCACCGACGGTTACGGGCGCGTGCACGGTCATCCCGGCCTGTACGTCGTGGACGGTGCCCTGATACCCGGTAGCACGGGCACGGTGAACCCGTCGTTGACGATCGCTGCCCTCGCCGAACGCAACCTGGCCCGCATCGTCGCGGACGGCGGCTAGGACCCGGCCGGACCGCAGGTCACGGCAGCGGAAGCCATCCCGCGAGCCGGTCGAGTGCGGCGGTGACATCCGCGGTGGCACCCGCGAAGGACAACCGCACGGTGCCGTCGCCGCGCACGGTGTCGAAATCGACGCCGGGTGCGAGCGCGAGACCGGTGTCGTGCAGCAGGCGCGCGCACCAGGCCGTGGACGTCTCCCCGGAGAGCAGCAGGTGCCGGATGTCGGCGTAGACGTAGAACGCACCGTCCGCAGGGGCGAGTTCGGTGATACCGAGATCGGGCAGTCCGTCGAGCAGCAACTCGCGGTTCACGGCGTAGCGCTCCACATGGCCGTCGAGTTCGCTCCGTGCCTCGGTACCGAACGCCTCGATCGCGGCGAACTGCGCAATAGACGGAGGGCACACGGTCATGTTCGATCCGAGCCGTTGCAGCGCGGGACGCAGCGATTCGGGTGCCAGCATCCAGCCGAGGCGCCATCCCGTCATCGAGAAGTATTTCGACACCGAACCGACCACCACGGAGTCCCGGGAGGTCGCCCAGGCCGTCGATGTCGCGGGCGAGCCGTGCGTCCCGAATTCGATGCCGTGATAGATCTCGTCGGAGACGAGCAGCGCGTCGTGCTCGTCGCACCAGCGGGCGAGCGCTGCGAGTTCGGCGGGTTCGATCATCGTGCCCGTCGGGTTGGCGGGACTCGCGACGATCAGCCCGGCCGGCGGAGAGTCGAGTGCCTCGAGCATCGCCACCGTCGGCTGGTACCGCGTCTCCGGGCCACAGTCGAGTTCGACGACAGTGCATCCGAGCGCTGCGAGAGTGTTGCGGTAGGCGGGATATCCGGGTCGTGCGACCACCACGGTGTCGCCCGGGTCGAAAGCAGCGAGAAACAGCAGTGTGAACGCGCCCGACGATCCCGTGGTGACGACCACGTCGTCCGCGTCGACATCGATTCCGTAGCGGTCGTGGTGGTACGCGGCGATTGCTTCGCGGAGCGGAAGAATCCCGAAGGTTTCGGTGTAACCGAGCAGTTCCGCATCGATGGCCAGTCCGGCCGCGCGGAGCACGGGCGCGGGCGCGGGAGTCGAGGGCTGGCCCGCCGCCAGGCTCAGGACGTCGCCGTGGGAGCGCTGCCGTTCGGCTGCCGCCTTCCACACGTCCATGACGTGGAAGGTCTCGATACCGGAGCGTTGCGATTCGGTGCGCACATCCTCGACGTTAGTACGCCCGACCAGCCCCCTAGAGGCCGACCCGTTGCCGCCCGAGGGCCGACCACGCGATCGGCATTTCGTCCGGGGCGACGAACCGCGCGGCCCGGTTCGGGAGCCCCGGTGTCTCGCCGCACTGCTCTGCGTCCCCTTCGTTCCCGCCACCGGCGGCGCCCTCGAGCGAGGCAGGCGGGCGGGCCGGAACCAC
The DNA here is from genome assembly GCF_049311045.1 of Rhodococcus sp. 7Tela_A2. Classification (NCBI taxonomy): domain Bacteria; kingdom Bacillati; phylum Actinomycetota; class Actinomycetes; order Mycobacteriales; family Nocardiaceae; genus Rhodococcus; species Rhodococcus sp. 7Tela_A2. The sequence continues at coordinate 11,043 of NZ_JAXION010000105.1, forward strand.
GGGAAGAAGCAGATGCGAATCGAAGTCGCCACCGGCGTGGACGATGTGGAAACCCTTGTTGACGGTGCGGTCGTGCCCGACCGCGGGATTGTCGTCGAGATCGTGGCCGGTGACGACGAGCACGAGCGTCGAACCCGCCTCGAAGAAGGTGCTGTGCGGCATGATCTCGATGTCGACGGGCACGAGTTGGCCGGGCAGCAGCGGCCAGTACTTGGTGTAATCCAGGACCGGCCGGTACGCGGTCGACGCCTCGGGATCGAGCGCGCGATGCGATACACGGATCCAGCCGTGCGCGACGAAGCCTTTCTCGTAGCCGCCGTGCCCTTCGAACCACACGTCCTCTCCGGACGAGTCGAGTTTCTTCAGGCCGACGAACAGATCCATGTCGTTGGCGTCCTTCGCCTGGACCCACAACCGCAGGGCGGTGTGCCCGGTGATCTCGGTGTCTTCGGTGAAGGTGGTGGTGAAGGTCAGTTCGTCACCCGCGACGGGGAACGTGCGCCGGGACTGCGGTTCGTCGGGCACCGTGGGCTCGAGCGAACTCGTGCCGTGGTCGAGATACAGCGGCACGTATCGCGTGTCGGGGATGGGCCAGTCCTGCTCGAATCTCTCCGAGTAGGTGCGCAGGTCGTGCCTGGTTTCGAGACGCACGCGCGGCACTGTGTCGAACCCGTTGTCCTCCTCTTTGAGGAAGCGGTCGAAGAACCGGCGCTGAACGTCGAGCGCCTCGGGGCTGTAGTAGGTCTGCCACATCTTGCGTCCGTGGGTGTAGAGCCACTTGTCGGCCGATCCGATACGGGTGTATCCCTCGACCGACCCGCGATTGCGGGGACCCTGATCGGACCACGACGCCCCCACGAGCGCGGGCACGGTGACGTCTTCGAGTTTGGGCGGTGCGGCGACGTGCCGGAACCTGTCGGGAAACCGCCGCAGAAGCCACGGGGTGAGGCGGCGCAAGGACGCCGACGCCGGTTTGGATCCGGTATGCATCGCGCGGTACCAGAACTCGCTGTAGCGGGTCTCGGGGATTCCGCCGTGGGTGAGCGTGTCGCGGCAGGGATCGGTGATGCCCTCCCACGGTGCGATCGCCGCGAGGTGCGGCGGCGCGAGTGCAGCGGTGTACCACTGCAGAGTGGCGAGGTACGACGCGCCGGCGAGACCCACTTTGCCGGTACACCAGGACTGTTCCGCAGTCCACTCGATCACGGCCGCGGCGTCTGCGGCGGCACGGCCGAGCAGCAATCTGGGACGACCGTCGCTGGCGAAACAGCCGCGCATGTCCGCGACCACGACGGTGTATCCGCGCGGCACCCAATACGCGGGGTCGGGGGCTTCGAACGACGTCGCCTCACTCAGTTCGAGGTCGCCGACGAATGTGCCGGATGCCGCGAGCGCTGCGAAATCGATCGGGTAGTCGTCGATGCCGGCGTTCTTGCCGTAGGGGGTGACGGCGACGAGCGCGGGCCACTGCTCGTCGGCCTGTTGCGGCCGGTACACGTCGGCGCGGAGGAGTGTGCCGTCGGCTGTCGGGATCGGAAGATCACGCTCGACGACGATGTCGTCGGGAAGCGGGTACCTCACGACATTGTGGTGCCCCAACGGTGTCGGATCCTGCGTGAGTGTTCGTTTCCACGAAACCATGCTTTCACCCCTGGCACGTCAGAAGATGCACAGAGTGTGCAACATGCACCTGGCAGGCGCAAGATTTACCCGGCTCGGCCCGTCGGTTACAGCGCGATGCGGCCCTCCACCGCGGCGAGACCGATGTCGCGGCGGAAATGCCCGCCCGGGAGCTTGATTCCGTCGAGCGTTGCGTAGGCGTCGGCACGGGCGGCAGCCAGGTCGTCGCCCACACCGACCACGCTGAGCACGCGGCCACCGGACGAGAGCAACTCGCCGTGCGGCCCGCGCTTCGTTCCGGCGTGGAGCACGTTGGGGCCTTCCGCACCGGTGATCACGTCGCCCGTACGCGGGGTCGACGGGTAGTACTCGGCCGCGAGCACGACCGTCACCGCGGCTCCGTCGCGCCACTGCAACGGAGGCAGACTCTCCAGCGTGCCGGTCGCGACCGCGTGCAGCACACCGCCGAGCGGCGACTCGAGCAGCGCGAGCACGGCCTGTGTCTCGGGGTCTCCGAACCGGCAGTTGAATTCGACGACGGCCGGCCCGTCCGCACCCATTGCCAGACCCGCGTACAGCAGCCCGGAGAACCCGCAGCCCCGTCGGACCATTTCGGCCGCAACGGGTTTCACGACCTCGTCGACGATGCGCTCGACGCTGCCTTCCGGCAGCCACGGAAGCGGGGTGTAGGCACCCATCCCGCCGGTGTTGGGGCCGGTGTCGCCGTCGCCCACCCGCTTGTGGTCCTGCGCGGGGAGCAGCGGTACGACGGTCTCGCCGTCCACCAGGCAGAAGAGCGAGACCTCGGGACCGTCGAGGAACGACTCGAGCAGGACCGGATGGCCGTTCTCGATGATCTCCGCGGCGTGGTCGCGGGCAGCGTCGCGGTCGGCGGTCACCACGACCCCCTTGCCGGCCGCGAGACCGTCGTCCTTGACGACCCAGGTGGGCCCGAACCGGTCGAGGGCCTCGTCGATCTGTGCCGGTGTGTCGACGACCTCGCTGCGGGCGGTGCGCACTCCGGCAGCGGCCATCACATCCTTGGCGAACGCCTTGGACCCTTCGATGCGCGCGGCGTCGGCGGACGGACCGAAGCAGGGAATGCCCGCCGCGCGGACGGCGTCGGCAACACCGAGCACGAGCGGGACCTCGGGGCCGATGACGACGAGATCGGCCTTCTGCGCGGTTGCCAGTGCCACCACCTCGTCTGCGGAGGCCGCGTCCACCGGGAACTGCTCGGCGATCGTGGCGATCCCGGCGTTGCCGGGGGCGACCATCACCGCGGTCACCGCGGGGTCACGGCTCAGGGCCAGGACGAGAGCATGTTCACGGGCACCGGAGCCGATAACGAGTACGCGCACGCACGACAGACTACGGGACCGGTTTCCACACCAGATCGGCGCGGCAGCGGGTCCGGGCGACGGCCGCAGCGTTGGGAAGGTCGACGGTGTGCACCCAATCGCGGGCTTGGTCGTCGGCCCGGCCGTGGGTGCGGTGCCGGTGCACGAGACGGCGGGTGAGCGTGCGATCGGGGACGTCGAGGTAGATCACGAGGTCGAGCAGCGGGCGGATGTCGGCCCACCCACCGTCCTCGAACAGCAAATAGTTGCCTTCCGTGATCACCACGCGGACGTCGGGGTCGATCGCGTGGACCGCCGCGACCGGCTCGTCGAGCTTGCGGGAGAAATCGGGGGCGTAGATCGTCTCGGCGCCACGGGCTCGCACCCGCTCGAGAGCGGTGCGGAACCCGGCGACGTCGAACGTGTCGGGTGCGCCCTTCCTCGAGCGCGCACCTCGGGCGTCGAGTTGCGCGTTCGACAGGTGGAACCCGTCCATGGGCACCTGCCCGGCGGCGATACGGGCGCGCCGGAGTGCCTTCATGAGCAACCAGGTGGCGCGGCTCTTGCCCGCTCCCGGCGGACCGCACAGGCCCACCACGGTGCGCCGGTCTCCGGGTAGGTCCGCCAGCACGTAGGTGACGAGTTCGTCGACGAGCTCCCGTAGCGGTCCTGAGCGGACGGATTCGGGAGCCTCCATGGTGCTGACGATACGACGGTCGCGGCACCGGGCCCGCGTGCGGGCGTGGTGAGCGGGTGGCGGGCGCCGGTGTCACGACACCGGAATCTCCGCCGGGCCTTGTCGGCGGCGCGGATCGTCTCCGATCCGCCTATCCTCGCGCTATGGCATCCGTCTTCAGCATGATCATCTCCGGGGAACTGCCGGGCCGGTTCGTCTGGCAGGACGACGACGTCGTCTCCTTCCTGACCATCAATCCCCTGACCGAAGGACACGTGCTCGTCGTGCCCCGGCAGGAAGTCGACCACTGGGAGAGTGTCGACGACGAACTCTGGGCGAAGCTCAACGGTGTGGCCAGGATCGTCGGGCGGGCGGTGCGCCCCGCCGACGCCGCGCCGCGGACCGGTCTGGTGATCGCGGGCCTCGAGGTTCCGCACCTGCACCTTCACGTCTTCCCGGCCCACACGATGGGAGATTTCGACTTCGCGACCGCGGAGAAGGAGCCCTCGTCGGAGTCCCTCGACCGGGCGCAGCAAAAGATCCGCGACGAACTCAGGGCACTGGGGTACGCGGACAACGTCCCGGAGTGATGCCGAGGGGCGGGCGCCCCCCCCCGCGGCGGCGCGGGGGGG
>NZ_JAXION010000106.1:0-14965 GCF_049311045.1 Rhodococcus sp. 7Tela_A2
CACCCGCCCTCCCACCACGCCCCACGCCGCCCGCTAGCGGGCCCGCCGACGCCCGGTGCTGTCTTCGTCCCCGGCCGGGCGTCGGCTTTTTTGTTCCACCGGTGTACCGGCGCGGCCGGGCACCCCTCGATACACACTCGTCGAGCGCCGCAGCACCCAAGCAGGCGCACGGCATCGAAGCACACAGCATCACAGAGCGGAGCGACCCATGGCGGGGCAGACCAAGCCGTCGGCCATCGACGACATCCTGGCCGAATACGCGGGTCTGGAACAGCAATTGTCCGACCCGGCGCTGCACAACGATCCGTCGATTGCGCGCAGGGTAGGGAAGCGGTTCGCCGAGCTCGCCCCGGTCATGGCCACGTACACCAAGCTGACGGCCGCGCGCGACGACCTCGGAGCCGCCCGTGAACTGGCCGCCGACGACTCCGCCTTCGCCGACGAGGTGAACAAGCTCGAAGAGCAGGTCGCCGAACTCGACCGCACGCTCACCGATCTCCTCGCGCCCCGCGATCCGCACGACGGGGACGACGTGGTGCTCGAAGTGAAGTCGGGGGAGGGCGGCGAGGAGTCCGCCCTGTTCGCGGCCGATCTCGCGCGCATGTACACCCGCAACGCCGAGAACTCCGGCTGGCGTGTGGAAGTCCTCGGCGCGACCTATTCGGATCTCGGTGGCTACAAGGACGTCACCCTGTCCATCAAGTCGAAGACCGACGTCCGGGACGGCGTATGGTCGCGGCTCAAGTTCGAGGGTGGGGTGCACCGGGTGCAGCGCGTCCCGGTGACCGAATCGCAGGGCCGCGTGCACACCTCCGCGGCCGGCGTCTTCGTCTATCCCGAACCCGACGAGGTGGAAGAGGTGCAGATCGACGAGGGCGATCTGCGCATCGACGTGTACCGCTCGTCCGGCAAGGGTGGGCAGGGCGTCAATACGACCGACTCCGCCGTCCGGATCACCCACCTGCCGACGGGGATCGTCGTCACGTGTCAGAACGAGCGGTCGCAGTTGCAGAACAAGGCCCGTGCGATGCAGGTTCTCGCCGCGCGTCTGCAGGCCGCAGCCGAAGAAGCAGCGGACGCGGAGGCCTCGGCGGGCCGTGCGAGCCAGGTGCGCACCGTCGACCGCTCCGAGCGCATCCGGACCTACAACTACCCCGAGAACCGCATCACCGACCACCGCATCGGCTACAAGGCGCACAATCTCGACGCTGTGCTCGACGGAGACATGGATGCGCTTCTCGACGCGCTCGCGGCCGCCGACCGGCAGGCCCGGCTCGCCGCCGAATAAGCGCGTGCCCCGCCGCGTCGGTGGCGAGTCCCCTGTGCGAGGTATGCGTGGGGGACCTCGTGGCATCGGAGCGGCCGTGGGCATGGCACGCTGTACTGCGTGAGTCGTCAACCCCTGCGCCTGGCCATCATCGAAGCAGCGTCGGTGCTCGAGGAAGCGGGTGTCGCGAGCCCGCGTGTCGACGCCGAACTGCTTGCCGCGCACCTGCTCGGAATCGAGCGAGGCCGGCTCGGGCTCGTGCCCCTCGTCGATTCGGCCATGATCGAGGCCTACCGCGCGATGGTGGACCAGCGCGCCAAGCGCATTCCCCTCCAATACATCCTCGGCACGTCGCCGATGGGCGAGATCGACCTCGCCGTCGGGCCCGGCGTGTTCGTGCCCCGGCCCGAGACGGAACTGCTTCTCGGTTGGGCGCTGGCATTTCTCGAACGCCACGGACGCCGCAATCCCGTCGTGCTCGATCTGTGTACGGGATCGGGCGCGCTCGCGCTCGCCATTGCCCATGCCCGGCCGGATGCCGTCGTGCACGCTGTCGAACTCGAGCCGCGGGCGCTCGCCTGGGCGCGGCAGAACGCCGAGACCCGTGCGAACGACGGCGACACGCCGATCGTGCTGCACCAGGGTGACGTGACCGACCGCACCTTGCTCGCCGCGCTCGAGGGCGCTGTCGACATCGTGGTGTCCAACCCGCCGTACATCCCCGAGGGAACCGCCCTCGAGCCCGAAGTCGCCGAGCACGACCCGCATTCTGCGTTGTTCGGCGGCCCGGACGGGCTGTCCGTCATCAAACCGATGATCTCGAACATCGCGCGCTGGTTGCGAATCGGGGGAGCGGCGGCGGTGGAACACGACGACACCAACGGCATGCTCGTCGCCGAGCTGTTCGCGCAGCGCCGCGTCTTCGACGACGTCGTCGAGCATTACGACCTGGCGGGCAAGCCCCGATTCGTGGTCGCGCACCGGGTGCCGACCGACGTCGAAGCGAGTCGTGCGGCAGTCCGTTCCTCGGCTGGTGGTTAGCCCGGGCGCCGAGCCCCGCGACGGAATACTCGAGCGCTAGTGGAAGGATGAGTGCGTGAGCACCGTGTACGACTGCAACAAACCAGATTCGCGCGCCGCAGGATTGAACGCGGCGCGGGGCGCGCTCAAGGCAGGACGCCTCGTCGTCGTGCCCACCGACACGGTGTACGGCCTCGCAGCCGACGCATTCGACAGTTCCGCTGTCTCCGCGCTGCTGAGGGCGAAGGGACGCGGACGGGACATGCCGGTGCCCATCCTCGTTGGATCGTGGACGACGATCGACGGCCTCGTCAGCACCGTGCGCCCCGAAGCGCGCGAACTCATCCGTGCGTTCTGGCCCGGCGGCCTCAGCCTGGTGGTGCATCAGGCACCGTCGCTCGCGTGGGATCTCGGCGACACCCGCGGAACGGTGATGCTGCGCATGCCCCTGCACCCGGTGATCCTCGAGTTGCTGCGCGAGGTCGGACCGCTCGCAGTGTCGAGCGCCAACATTTCCGGTCGCCCGCCCGCCACCGACGCCGGTCAGGCGCGTGAACAGCTCGGGGAATCCGTCGGGGTGTATCTCGACGGTGGACCGGCCGAACACGGCGTCGCGTCGACGATCGTCGATCTCACCGGTGACCGCCCCCGGATCCTGCGCGAAGGCGCGGTGTCGGCCGAGGACGTCGCCGAGGTGCTCGGCGATGATCCCGAACGCCTGCGCTCCGGCGGGGAGTAGCGGGCGGAGGAACGGAGCACGTGACTTCAGCCGACTCGGTCGTACTGCTCGCGCAGGCGGGACGTGGCGCGGGCGTACCCATCAGGGAACTGCTTCTGGTGCTTCTCACCTCTGCGGTGGTGACCTTTCTCGCCACCGGTGTAGTCCGGATCCTGGCGATCAAGTTCGGTGCGGTGGCGATCCCTCGCGATCGTGACGTGCACGTCACTCCGACGCCGCGTCTGGGCGGGGTCGGGATGTACATCGGACTCGTGGCGGGCATCGTCTTCGCACAGCATCTGCCGGCGTTGACCAGAGGTTTCGAGTACACCACCGAGATGGGTGCCGCGCTGGTGGCGGCGTCGATCATCGTGCTCGTGGGCATCATCGACGACCGGTGGGGACTCGACGCCCTCACCAAGTTCGTGGGGCAGGTGACCGCTGCCGGGGTACTGGTGGTGATGGGCGTGAGCTGGATCGTGATCTACGACCCCTTCAGCGGTTCCACGCTCGTGCTCGACCAGCTGCAAGGGGGACTCATCACGGTCGCGGTAGCCGCCGTGATGATCAACGCGATGAACTTCGTCGACGGCCTCGACGGTCTCGCGGCCGGTCTCGGACTGATCGCCGCGGTGGCGATCTGTGTGTTCTCGGTGGGACTGTTGCTCGATCAGGGCGGAGACGTCTCGGCGTATCCGCCGGCGCTGATCGCGGCCGCGCTGGCGGGGGCGTGCCTGGGGTTCCTGCCGTTCAATTTCCAGCCCGCGAAGATCTTCATGGGGGACTCGGGCTCGATGTTGATCGGCCTGATGCTCGCGGCCATCTCGACCAGCGCGTCGGGCCGAATTCCCCTCAGTGCCTACGGCTCCCGCGACCTTCTCGGTCTCCTGTCGCCGCTCATCCTGATCGGCGCTGTCATGTTCATCCCGATTCTCGACCTGCTCCTCGCGATCGTCCGGCGCACGCGCGCCGGCGTGAGCCCGTTCAGCCCGGACAAGATGCACCTGCATCACCGGCTGCTGCAGATCGGCCATTCGCACCGGCGGGTGGTGCTGCTCCTCTACTTGTGGGTCGGAGTCCTGGCCTTCGGAGCCGTGGGTTCGTCGCTGCTCGACCGCAGGGTGGTCGTGCTGATGACCGCCGCCGGCCTGTTGTTCGCGCTCGTGGTGACCGCCGTCCCATCGCTGCGGCATCACGACGGCGACGGGGATGCATCGCCGAAGCGCTTCCGCCGGGTCCGTTAGGCTCGATTACTGTGACCTCCCCGGATCTTCCCGAACCCGAACACTCCCTGCCCACCCTGCCGGACGCGTCGGCACCCATGCGCGCGGCCGTCCGGTACGGCGTACTCGGACTGCTCGCGCTGGCCGTCGTGGCGTCGATCGTGTCCGTGCTCGTCGCGGGAACGCCCGGCCTGTGGGGAGCGCTGATCGGTGCGGCCGTCGGTGGCGGGTTCATCCTGTTCACCGCGCTCGGCGTGCTGCTGACCGCGAAACTCCCGGCGATGACCGCGGGCGCGGTACTGCTCGGAACGTGGCTACTCAAGCTGATCCTCGCCATCGTGGTGATGGCGACGCTCGATCCGCTGGACTTCTACAACCGGAACGCGCTCGTCCTGACGATCGTGCTGGCGTTGGTGATCGTGCTCGGTGCGGAAACGTACGGCGTGGTGTCCCAGCGCGCGCTCTACGTCGATCCGGAGCCGTCGGCCGGCAGCGGAAACGACGATCAGTAGTAGATACGTGTGTCAATTACCCGCGGGTAGGGTACCCACCTACGCACTGTCGTAGAGCAGTTGGTAGTGTGGTTTTCACGAAGGTGACACTGCACGCGAGGGCCCTGGGCCGAGCACGCGGTTGTGACTTCATAGGCGGTCGTGTTCAATGACCGCCGAGTCGACGAGAGTCGCCGACACCGGCAGGACGCGGAACCGCTTCGGCGGTTCGGAACACTGGCGAATACGCGAGCCGACCTGGTCGACTTGTTGGATCGTCAATGTCCGATCGAACCGCAGACGGCAATGCCTGCGGCCGACTACGGGAGAGAGCGCTGAGCGTCACCACCTTGGCAGCCGGAGAATTCCACGCGCCGTCACTTGCTGATTTTTTCCCACCGCCAATCCTCTTCGAGGGCACCCCCTTCGAGATGGATCGACTGATGCTTATCCGCGTCGTCGTTGCACTGCTCGTCGCAGTCTTCTTCTTCTTCGCCATGCGGAGTCCGAAGATCGTGCCGCGAGGCGTGCAGAACGTCGCCGAGATCATGCTCGACTTTGTTCGTATCCACATTGCCGAGGACATCCTCGGCAAAGAGCAGGGGCGCCGGTTCCTGCCGGTGATCGTCACCATCTTCTTCTTGGTGGTCGGGCTCAACCTGACCTCGATCATCCCCTTCCTCAACATCTCGTCGAATGCGCGAATCGGCATGCCGATCGTCCTTGCTGCGCTCGCCTACATCGTCTTCAACTACGTAGGCATCAAGAAGTACGGATTCTTCCGCTACGTCAAGAGCAGCATCGTCATTCCGAACCTGCCGCCGGCTCTTCACCTTCTGGTGATCCCGATCGAGTTCGTCTCGACATTCCTGCTGCGGCCGTTCACCCTCACCATTCGTCTCATGGCGAACATGCTGGCCGGACATATCATGCTGGTGCTGTTCTTCAGCGCCACGCAGTTCTTCTTCTTCGACTCCGACGGCATCATGAGGTTCTTCGGTATCGGTTCGCTCATCGGCGGAGTCGCGTTCACCTTCTTCGAGCTTCTGGTGATCGTCCTGCAGGCCTACATTTTCGCGCTGCTCACAGCGGTGTACATCGATCTGGCGCTGCACGCCGAAGAGCATTAGCTCCCCGAACTGCACGACCTACATCTCTACACACAGACTGACTCGGTCGCCGATCCCCGGGGCCGGGCCACAAGAAAGGGAATGGAACACCAATGAGCGTTGCGCTTCAGGCAGCAGACGTCCTCGCCCAGTCGGAGACCACCATCAGTGGACTCGGTGCGGTCGGCTACGGCCTCGCTGCGATCGGCCCCGGCATCGGCATCGGCATCGTCGTCGGTAAGGCGATCGAGGGCATGGCTCGTCAGCCCGAGATGGCCGGTCAGCTGCGTACCACCATGTTCCTCGGTATCGCATTCACCGAGGCACTGGCGCTGATCGGTATCGTCGCCGGCTTCATCTTCTGATTCGACGACAACCATGGCTGACAGCATCCTGATTCTCGCGGCAGCGGAGGGGGAGACACCCAATCCCCTGCTGCCCGCGACATACGACATCGTTTGGTCGCTCGTCGCCCTGATCATCGTCGGCATCGTCTTCTGGAAGTTCGTACTTCCGATGTTCCAGAAGGTTCTCGACGAGCGTTCGGAGCTGATCGAAGGCGGCATCAAGAAGGCAGAGGAAGCTCAGGCAGAGGCTGCGGCCGCGCTCGAGCAGTATCGTGCCCAGCTCGCCGAAGCCCGTACCGAGGCGGCGCAGATCCGTGAAGAGGCCCGTACGCAGGGCCAGCAGATCATCGCCGACATGAAGGCACAGGCTCAGGAAGAGAGCGACCGCATCGTCGCTGCAGGTCACAACCAGCTGCAGGCCCAGCGCCAGCAGATCGTGGCCGAACTGCGCACCGATCTCGGACGTAGCTCGGTGGATCTCGCCGAGAAGATCATCGGCGAGACACTCGCCGACGATGTGAAGCGTGCCGGCTCGATCGATCGATTCCTCGACGAACTCGACTCCCTCAGCGCTGACTCTGCATCCGGAAAGTGAGCACCATGTACGCAGCAAGCCGTGAGGCACTCGCTCATACGCGTTCCGCGTTGCAGTCCGCCCTGGGCTCGGGTGCCGCGACTGCCGCTGCGGCTCAGGCCGGTTCCGAACTGTTCTCGGTGGTCGAGGCGCTCGACAACCAGCGGGCTCTCCGGAGCGCGCTGGCAGACGCCTCGGCCCCGGTCGCCGTTCGGGTGACGCTGGCCGAGCAGGTCTTCGGGGGGAAGGTTTCGGCCTCGACCCTCGCGACCGTCAAAGCCGCGGCGGGGCAGGACTGGTCGGCACAGTCCGACCTGACCAACTCTCTCGTCCAGCTCGGTCGTGAGGCGTTGCTCAAGGCGGCAGCGGAGCAGAACCAGCTCGACACCGTCGAGGACGAGCTTTTCCGCCTCGGACGCATCGTGGCCGGTAACCCGGACCTCGAGCGGACACTTTCCGACCGCAGCACCACGGTTACGGCCAAGCGGGAGCTGCTGTCGCGTCTGCTCTACGGCAAGGTGACCGCGATCACCGAAGCGTTGGCGGTTCATGCCGTCGGTCGGCTCCGCAAGCCGCCGGCCGAGACGCTCGACGAACTGTCGGCGCTCGCCGCAACACAGCGCGATCGTGCCGTTGCGCACGTCCGAAGCGCGGCACCCCTCGATGCGACGCAGGAAGAGCGGCTCGCCGCTACCCTGGGCCGTATCTACGGGAAGCCTGTGACGGTGCACGTCGAGGTCGATCCCGAGCTTCTCAGTGGATTGGTCGTCCGGGTGGGCGACGAGGTCATCGACGGCAGTGCTGCGGGTCGACTCGCGGCAGTGCGCAAGAGCCTCACGTAGTCCACTTCCGAACACACACATAGATCTTTCCGAAGACCTGATACCGAGAGCAGGAAGAACATGGCGGAGCTGACGATCTCCTCCGACGAGATCCGTAGCGCGATTGACAATTACACCGCGAGCTACTCCCCGGAGGCCTCCCGCGAAGAGGTCGGCGTGGTCGTCGACACCAGTGACGGCATCGCGCACATCAGCGGCCTCCCGTCGGCGATGTCCAACGAGCTGCTGGAATTCCCCGGCGGCGTTCTGGGCGTGGCCCTCAACCTCGAAGCCACCGAAATCGGTGCCGTGATCCTGGGTGACTTCCAGTCCATCCAGGAAGGCCAGGAAGTAAAGCGGACCGGCGACGTTCTGTCCGTCCCGGTCAGCGACAACTTCCTCGGACGCGTCGTGAACCCGCTCGGTCAGCCGATCGACGGCCTCGGCGACATCGAAGCCGACGAGACCCGTGCGCTCGAGCTGCAGGCCGCTTCCGTGCTGGAGCGCCAGCCGGTCGAGGAGCCGCTCCAGACGGGCATCAAGGCCATCGACGCGATGACCCCGATCGGGCGTGGCCAGCGCCAGCTCGTGATCGGCGACCGCAAGACCGGCAAGACCGCGGTCTGCATCGACGCGATCCTGAACCAGAAGGCCAACTGGGAGTCCGGCGACGCGTCGAAGCAGGTGCGCTGCATCTACGTCGCGATCGGCCAGAAGGGCTCCACCATCGCGGGCGTCAAGCAGGCCCTCGAGGAGAACGGCGCGATGGAGTACACCACCATCGTCGCAGCTCCGGCCTCCGACTCCGCCGGCTTCAAGTGGCTCGCCCCGTACACCGGTTCGGCCCTCGGCCAGCACTGGATGTACCAGGGCAAGCACGTCCTCATCGTGTTCGACGATCTGACCAAGCAGGCCGAGGCATACCGTGCCATCTCGCTGCTGCTGCGTCGCCCGCCGGGACGTGAGGCATACCCCGGTGACGTCTTCTACCTGCACTCGCGTCTGCTGGAGCGTTCGGCCAAGCTGTCCGACGCGCTCGGTGGCGGCTCGCTGACGGCTCTGCCGATCATCGAGACCAAGGCGAACGACGTCTCGGCGTACATCCCGACCAACGTCATCTCCATCACCGACGGTCAGGTCTTCCTCGAGTCGGACCTCTTCAACAAGGGCGTCCGTCCCGCGATCAACGTCGGTATCTCGGTCTCCCGAGTCGGTGGCGCCGCACAGACCAAGGGCATGAAGAAGGTCTCCGGCTCCCTGCGTCTGGAACTTGCTCAGTACCGCGAGCTCGAGGCATTCGCGACCTTCGCTTCCGATCTCGATGCCGCGTCGAAGGCGCAGCTCGAGCGCGGACAGCGGCTCGTCGAGCTCCTCAAGCAGGATCAGTACTCGCCGATCGCCGTCGAGGACCAGATCATCTCGATCTACCTTGCCGGTGAGGGTGTCTTCGACTCCGTTCCCGTCGGCGACGTCCGTCGTTTCGAGACCGAGCTTCTCGAGGATCTGCATCGCAACGCTTCGGGCGTCTACGAGCAGATCGCCGGTGGCAAGGCCCTGACCGACGAGTCGATCGAGGCACTGACCGCCGCGACCGCCAAGTTCAAGGAGGGCTTCCTCGCCTCCGACGGCAGCCGCGTCGTGAACGAGGCCGAAGCAGAGGCTCTCGGCGCCGACGAAGTGGCGCAGGAGCAGGTCTCCGTCAAGCGCACCTCCGTTCGCAAGTGAACGGGGCGGCCATGACCCAGCGTCCAGTGAAGGGAGTGTGATCGACGAATGGCGAACTTGCGTGAGCTGCGCTCGCGGATCAAGTCGGTCAACTCGACCAAGAAGATCACCAAGGCGCAGGAACTGATCGCGACGTCGCGTATCACGAAGGCTCAGGCCCGAGTGGCGGCATCGAAGCCCTACGCCGAGGAGATCACCAAGGTCCTCTCGGAGTTGGCCAGCGCGTCCTCGTCGCTGGATCACCCCCTGCTCAACGAGCGCGAGAACCCGAAGCGTGCGGCAGTGCTGGTCGTGACCAGCGACCGCGGTATGGCCGGTGGTTACAACTCCAACGTCTTGAAGGAGGCGGAGGAGCTGCGCCAGCTGCTCGTCAGCGAGGGCAAAGAGCCCGTGCTGTACGTGCTGGGCGGTAAGGGCCTGTCGTTCTACACCTTCCGTGAGCGTCCCGTCGCGGGTGCCTGGACAGGCTTCTCGCAGGAACCCCGTTACACGGATGCTGCGAAGGCGAGCCGGCACCTGGTCGAGCTGTTCATGGCCGGATCCGGTTCCGAGGTGCCTGCACCCAACGGCGAAGGCACCATCGAGGGCGTCGACGAGCTGCACATCGTCTACACCCGGTTCGTGTCCATGCTGACCCAGATCCCCGAGGTGCGTCGTATGGCGCCGCTCGAGGTGAGTGTCACCGAGGACGAGATCGAACTGGGTTCGGACATGCTGAGCGACGGTCATCGTGTATCCGAGGGACCCACGGCCGACTACAACTTCGAGCCCGAGGCGTCGACGCTTCTGTCCGCGCTTCTGCCGAAGTACGTCAGCACGCGGATCTTTGCGTCGCTGCTGGAGGCCGCAGCCTCCGAGTCGGCTGCCCGTCGTACCGCGATGAAGGCCGCGACGGACAATGCCACGGATCTGGTGAACACCCTCAGCCGTCAGGCGAATCAGGCCCGCCAGGCCCAGATCACCCAGGAAATCAGCGAGATCGTCGGCGGTGCCGGTGCGCTCGCCTCGAGTGCAGGAAGTGACTGAACCACAATGACCGCAGCAGTTACCGACAAAAACGCCGGTGCGGCGTCGGCCCTTGCCGGGCGCGTCGTCCGCGTCATCGGCGCCGTCGTCGACGTGGAGTTCCCGCGTGGCGCCGTACCCGAACTGTTCAACGCCCTGCACGCAGAGGTCACTCTGCCGTCCGTGGCGAAGACCCTGACCCTCGAGGTCGCGCAGCACCTGGGTGACAACCTGGTCCGCACGATCTCGATGCAGCCCACCGACGGTCTGGTGCGCGGCACCTCCGTCACCGACACCGGTCGCCCGATCTCCGTGCCGGTCGGCGATGTCGTGAAGGGCCACGTCTTCAACGCCCTGGGCGACTGCCTCGATGCACCCGGAACGGGTCGCGACGGCGAGCAGTGGGGCATCCACCGCAAGCCCCCGGCCTTCGACCAGCTCGAGGGCAAGACCGAAATCCTCGAGACCGGCATCAAGGTCATCGACCTGCTCACCCCGTACGTCAAGGGCGGCAAGATCGGTCTGTTCGGTGGTGCCGGTGTCGGCAAGACCGTTCTGATCCAGGAGATGATCACCCGTATCGCGCGTGAGTTCTCCGGTACGTCGGTGTTCGCCGGCGTCGGCGAGCGCACCCGTGAGGGCACCGACCTCCACCTCGAGATGGAAGAGATGGGCGTCCTCCAGGACACCGCCCTTGTCTTCGGCCAGATGGACGAGCCGCCGGGCACGCGTATGCGCGTCGCCCTGTCCGCACTGACCATGGCGGAGTACTTCCGCGATGTGCAGGGCCAGGACGTGCTGCTCTTCATCGACAACATCTTCCGGTTCACCCAGGCCGGTTCCGAGGTGTCGACCCTTCTCGGTCGTATGCCTTCGGCCGTGGGTTACCAGCCGACGCTGGCCGACGAGATGGGTGAGCTCCAGGAGCGCATCACCTCGACGCGTGGTCGCTCGATCACCTCGCTGCAGGCGATCTACGTTCCCGCCGACGACTACACCGACCCGGCGCCGGCC
Source organism: Rhodococcus sp. 7Tela_A2 (assembly GCF_049311045.1). Taxonomy (NCBI): domain Bacteria; kingdom Bacillati; phylum Actinomycetota; class Actinomycetes; order Mycobacteriales; family Nocardiaceae; genus Rhodococcus; species Rhodococcus sp. 7Tela_A2. The sequence continues at coordinate 11,315 of NZ_JAXION010000106.1, forward strand.
ACCACGTTCGCGCACCTCGATGCGACCACCGAGCTCTCGCGTCCGATTTCGCAGATGGGTATCTACCCCGCTGTGGACCCGCTGACGTCGACCTCGCGCATCCTCGAGCCCGGCATCGTCGGCGCGGATCACTTCCGTGTCGCCAACGAGGTCAAGCGGATCCTTCAGAAGTACAAGGAACTGCAGGACATCATCGCCATCCTCGGTATGGACGAGCTTTCCGAAGAGGACAAGGTCACGGTCAACCGTGCCCGTCGTCTCCAGAAGTTCCTCGGCCAGAACTTCATCGTTGCCGAGAAGTTCACGGGTCAGCCCGGTTCGGTCGTGCCGCTCAGCGACACGATCGAGGCGTTCGACCGCGTCTGCAAGGGCGAGTTCGACCACCTTCCGGAGCAGGCCTTCAACAGCTGCGGTGGACTCGACGATGTCGAGGCCGCGGCCAAGAAGATCTCCGGAAAGTAGGCCGGCGTGGCTGAGATGCGCGTAGACATCGTTGCCGTCGAGGAACGTGTCTGGTCGGGAGAGGCGACTCTCGTCACCGCCCAGACCACCGAAGGCGAAATCGGCGTCATGCCCGGACACGAGCCGGTCCTCGGCCAGCTCGTCGAGGGCGGTGTCGTGTCGGTCAAGACCGCCGACGGGGAGCGTATCGTCATGGCAGTCGACGGCGGATTCCTCTCGGTGACCGCCACGACCGTGACGGTTCTTGCCGAAGCGGCCGTTCTTGCCGAAGACATCGACGTCGAGGCAGCGAAGTCGACCCTGGCCGAAAGTCAGGACGAGGCGGCAGTCGCAGCGGCCAAGGGCCGCCTGCGGGCCGTCGAACGGGCCTGATCGTCGGATACACAACGAAGAGCCGCGACGGAGCCGACAAGCAGTGTCACTCGGAATGATTGTTCTCATCATCCTTGTGGTTCTGCTTGCGGTTGCCGTCGCGGCTCTCGTTTATCGTGCCTTCTCCCTTCGGGGAGGGGGCACTGCCGCGATTCTGAGGGTTCTCCCGCGCAGTGACTGCGCCGGATGGCGCCACGGGATCATTCGTTACGGCGACGAGACGCTCGCCTTCTACAAGCTCTCGAGTCTGCGTCCCGGGCCGGATACGCGGATTTCCCGCCAGGGCATCGAGGTGCGTTCGCGCCGGCACGCCACGGCAGCGGAGACGGACATCATGACCGAGGACATCGTGATCCTCGAGATCGTCGACGGCGACGGATCCTACGAGATCGCTCTGGACAGCGGCGCGAAGACGGCGTTCCTGTCCTGGGTGGAGTCCAGGCCGTCGGGACGCTCGCAGCGCCGCCGTCCCTACTAGATCGACCTACCTACGCGCCCGCTCCGGGCTTCCACAGGACGTCGCCCTCCGGATTGGTGACCCTGCTGAGGATGAACAACAGATCCGACAGACGGTTGAGGTACTTCGCCGGCAAGACTGTCGTGGTCTCGGGTGCGGCGTCCACCGCAGCCCATGCCGAACGTTCCGCCCGGCGCGCCACCGTGCGAGTGGTGTGCAGCAGCGCCGCGGCCGGGGTTCCGCCCGGAAGAATGAACGAATCGAGCGGTCCCAGCTCTTCGTTGAATTCGTCGCACCACGCCTCGAGCCGGTCGATGTACGGCTCGGTGATGCGCAGCGGCGGGTACTTCGGGTTCTCCGCGATCGGCGTCGACAGATCGGCGCCCGCATCGAACAGGTCGTTCTGGATCTGCTGCAGCACGGGAACGAGCCGCTCGGGGACGGAACCGAGTGCGAGCACCACCCCGATCGCCGCGTTCGTCTCGTCGCAATCGGCGTAGGCGATCAATCGCGGGTCGTTCTTCGATACCCGGGAAAAATCACTGAGGCCCGTCGTACCGTCGTCTCCGGTACGGGTATAGATCCTGGTGAGATGCACTGCCATGGCCGCCACGGTACCGGTTCCGCTGTAGAGACAGACACGACGTTAGGCTGTGTCGCTGTGAGTGAACGCTTTCTTGTCACCGGGGGAAACCGGCTCGTTGGTGATGTCGTCGTCGGTGGTGCCAAGAACAGCGTGCTCAAGCTGATGGCTGCCGCGCTTCTCGCCGAGGGCACCACGACGATTACGAACTGTCCAGACATCCTCGACGTGCCCTTGATGGCGGAGGTCCTGCGGGGTCTCGGCTGCGAGGTCGAACTCGACGGAGACGAAGTACGGATCACGACCCCCGCGCAGCCGTCGTACCACGCGGACTTCGCCGCGGTGAAGCAGTTCCGTGCCTCCGTATGTGTCCTCGGACCCTTGGTCGCGAGATGCCGCCGCGCGGTGGTCGCCCTGCCGGGCGGAGACGCGATCGGCTCCCGCCCTCTCGACATGCACCAGTCCGGTCTCCGTCTGCTGGGGGCGCACAGCACCATCGAGCACGGCTGCGTCGTTGCCGAGGCGGACGAACTGCACGGCGCGACGATCCGGCTGGCCTTCCCATCGGTGGGTGCCACCGAGAACATCCTCATGGCTGCTGTCCTCGCAAAGGGCGACACCACTATCGACAATGCCGCGCGTGAACCGGAGATCGTGGACCTGTGCACCATGCTCGTCCAGATGGGTGCCCGGATCACGGGCGCCGGGAGCACGACTCTTCGGATCTCCGGCGTTCCTGCCCTCTCGCCCACGAGTCATCGCTGCATCGGTGACCGCATCGTGGCGGCGACGTGGGGGATCGCGGCGGCGATGACGCGCGGGGATCTGACCGTGCGCGGAGTCAATCCCAAGCACCTCGCACTCGTGCTCGACAAGCTGCGGGGAGCCGGCGCCGAAGTGGCTCCGCTCGTGGACGGGTTCCGCGTGGTCCAGAGGGAGCGTCCGCGGGCGGTCAACTTCGCGACACTTCCGTACCCCGGTTTCCCTACCGATCTTCAGCCGATGGCCATCGGGCTCGCGGCGGTGGCGGACGGCACGTCGATGATCACCGAAAACGTCTTCGAGGCGCGGTTCCGCTTCGTGGAGGAGATGGTGCGTCTGGGCGCCGACGCGCGGACGGACGGACACCATGCGGTGATCCGCGGCGTGGAGGAACTGTCGAGTGCTCCGGTATGGGCGTCGGATATCCGTGCAGGGGCCGGACTGGTGCTTGCCGGGCTGTGCGCAGACGGGGTGACCGAAGTGCACGACGTCTACCACATCGATCGCGGCTACCCGAGGTTCGTGGAAATCATCCAGGAGCTGGGCGGCAACATCGAGCGGGTCGGGGCCGGCGAGCCCACTCTCCTGCGCGGATGAGGCCCGGGGTGGCATGTGTGCGGCGTCACGATTGAAGATCCCGGTCCGCGGGGTAGACGCTAGGCCCGTTCACCTGGGGTTTCCTTCCCCGAATAGCTGCTGACCAGGGGATTTGCAGGGCAGTTCATCGTCGCGTAACTTAGTCCAAGTCAGAGCGACACGGACACCGACCCGGACCTGAGGGACTGGGAAAACGAGGTTGGACGAAGGCGCCTGCACGTTTACACGACACACAATCTTCTGGTAAGGTTGGTGTTCGCCCCAGGGAGCCGATGAGGAACCCGGTGGGACAACAAACCCCGGATCGAACAAGTTGAGAAACTTGCAAGTGATGGTGTGTGCGTGTTCTTTGAGAACTCAACAGTGTGCCGATGAATGTCAGTGCCAATTATTTGGTGCGATCATCCGCTTTTGTGGA
>NZ_JAXION010000107.1:0-14757 GCF_049311045.1 Rhodococcus sp. 7Tela_A2
CATGTGTGCGGCCCCCGCCGTCGTCTCGTTCGTGCCCGTGATCAGGGCACGTAGCGAACCGCGCCCTTGTCGGCGGAGGTGGCCAGCGCGGCATACGCGCGCAGCGCGGTGGTGACTGTGCGCTGACGATCGACCGGCTGCCAGGGCTTCTCCGACGCCTCCATCTTGGCGCGACGGGTGGCGAGTTCCTCGTCGGACACCAGCACCTCGAGCGTGCGGGTCGCGACGTCGATGCGGATCTGGTCACCGGTCTCGACCAGACCGATCGTGCCGCCGGCGGCCGCTTCGGGGGAGATGTGCCCGATCGACAGCCCCGACGTGCCACCGGAGAACCGGCCGTCGGTGATCAGTGCACACACCTTGCCCAGGCCGGCGCCCTTGAGGAAGGCGGTGGGATGCAGCATCTCCTGCATTCCGGGTCCGCCCTTGGGGCCTTCGTAGCGGACGACCATCACGTCGCCGGGCTTGATCCGCTTCTGCAGGATCGCCGAGACCGCTTCCTCCTGGGATTCGACCACGAGCGCAGGCCCCTGGAAGGAGAACAGGTCCTCCTCGATACCCGCGGTCTTGAGGATCGCGCCGTCGAGGGCGACGTTGCCGCGCAGCACGACGAGTCCGCCTTCAACGGTGTACGCATGTTCGACGTCGCGGATGCATCCGCCGGCCGCGTCGGTGTCGAGCGAGGACCACCTGTTGTCGGTGGAGAAGGGCTCGGTGGTGCGCACACCGCCCGGGGCAGCGTGGAACAACTCGAGTGCTTCGTCGGATGCTTTTCCGGAGCGGATGTCCCAGGTGTCGAGCCACTCGTCGAAGCTCTTGGTGTGCACCGTGGACACATCGGTTTCGAGCAGTCCACCGCGGCGCAGTTCGCCGAGCAGTGCGGGGATGCCACCGGCCCGGTGCACGTCTTCCATGTGGTAGTCGGAGTTGGGGGAGACCTTCGACAGGCAGGGCACCTTGCGGCTGATGGCGTCGATCGTGTCGAGGTCGAAGTCGACCTCGCCTTCCTGGGCGGCGGCAAGCGTGTGCAGCACCGTGTTGGTCGACCCGCCCATCGCGACGTCGAGCGCCATCGCGTTGCGGAACGCGGCGGGAGTGGCGATGTTGCGCGGGAGCACGGACTCGTCGCCGTCGCGGTAGTACCGCAGCGCCGCTTCGACGACGGTGGTGCCGGCGCGCTCGAACAGCGCGCGGCGCGCCGCATGGGTCGCCAGGGTCGAGCCGTTGCCCGGAAGGGCCAGGCCGAGAGCTTCGGTGAGGCAGTTCATCGAATTGGCGGTGAACATGCCCGAGCACGATCCGCACGTCGGGCACGCGCTGCGCTCGACCTCGTCGAGGCCCTCTTCGCTGACGGCGTCGTTGGCCGACGCGGAGATCGCGGTGATGAGGTCGGTGGGTGCCTGTGCGACGCCCCCGACGACGACCGCCTTGCCTGCTTCCATCGGCCCACCGGAGACGAACACGGTCGGGATGTTCAGGCGCATCGCGGCATTGAGCATGCCCGGCGTGATCTTGTCGCAGTTCGAGATGCACACCAGCGCGTCGGCGGTGTGTGCGTTGACCATGTATTCCACGGAGTCCGCGATGATTTCGCGGCTCGGCAGCGAGTACAGCATTCCGCCGTGGCCCATCGCGATACCGTCGTCGACCGCGATGGTGTGGAACTCGCGTGCCACGCCGCCGGCTGCCTTGACGGCCTTGGCGACGATCTCGCCGACATCCTTGAGGTGGACGTGGCCGGGAACGAATTGCGTGTACGAGTTCGCGATGGCGACGATCGGCTTGCCGAAGTCGGAATCGGTCAATCCGGTGGCGCGCCACAGTGAGCGCGCGCCGGCTGCATTACGTCCGACGGTGGTGGTGCGTGACCTCAACGGGGGCATGGCTGACTTCCTTGACGGGTTGTGCGCAAGCGGCGGACCGCATCCGGTCGCCGTGGCTGGGGCCTGTTCCGGGTGGCGGCACAGTCGAATTTACTCGTGTGCTATTTCGTCTCGGTATCCGAGTCGGGTTCGCTCACCTCGTCGCGTGTGCCGGATGTCGTGTCGTCCTTCGCCGGTGAGCGTTCGGCAGCGGCCGCTTCGGCTGCGCGCGCGTCGTCGGCGGCTGCGTAGGGGTCGGTGATGCGGCCTCCGCTGGCTTCGGCGAGTTGCGGCAGGCGTCCGAAGGTGACGACCGGCAACGGAACCTCGGAGTCGTCGGTGAGCGTCGCGCGGGCCCAGCCGCGCTTGGGGAAGCGGATGCCCTTCAGGGACTCCCACGGGATCGTCGTGGTGGAGAAGGTCGAGCGAGCGACGACTCCGTCGGGGCCGACGACGGTGCGCACGCGGACCACCCACGCGGCGACGAGGAACGGGATCACGAGGGTCCACGCGAAAGCTTCGGGCCACGCGAGGGCGGGAGAGGCCAGCGCAAGGAACAGAAGCCCGCACGCGAGGAACGACAGGCGCGAAATCTGGATGACCTGCGTCGTCGAATCCGGCATGTGGGATGATGGGGGAGGTGGCACGGGCTGCTGTGAAGATGACACCTCTACATCTTGTCACTGCAGCCGCGGCATCTCACATTCTGGGACAGTAACCACACCAAGTTGACTGTCTCCCCACCACGCGCCTACCGTCAAGCGCGTGAATCAGAATGGGTTGCTCGTAATCGGCCGGGGGGGGGGGGGGGGGGGGGCGGCGGCGCGGGGGGGCCCCCCCCCCCCCCCCCCCGCCCGCCCCCCCCCCGCAGCCCGCCACCCGACGCCAGGTCGCGCCCGAGCGCGTCACCGGCGCACAGTCGGTAGTCCGAGCCCTCGAAGAGCTCGACGTGGATACGGTCTTCGGCATTCCCGGCGGCGCGATCCTCCCTGTCTACGACCCCATTTTCGATTCGAAGCGGGTGCGGCACGTCCTCGTCCGGCACGAGCAGGGCGCGGGCCACGCTGCCACCGGATACGCGCAGGCGACCGGCAAGGTCGGCGTGTGCATGGCGACGTCCGGACCCGGCGCGACCAACCTCGTCACACCGCTCGCGGACGCGCAGATGGACTCCGTGCCGCTCGTCGCGATCACCGGGCAGGTCGGGCGCCCCCTCATCGGTACGGATGCATTCCAGGAAGCCGACATCTCCGGCATCACGATGCCCATCACCAAGCACAACTTCCTGGTCACCGACGGCGCCGACATCCCTCGCGTGCTCGCGGAGGCGTTCTACCTCGCGTCGTCGGGTCGACCCGGTGCGGTCCTCGTCGACATCCCGAAGGACATCCTGCAGGCCCAGACCACCTTCAGCTGGCCACCGGAGATGCACCTGCCCGGCTACCGGCCCGTCACCAAGCCGCACGGCAAGCAGGTCCGCGAGGCGGCACGTCTGATCGCCGATTCGCGTAAGCCGGTGCTCTACGTCGGTGGCGGCGTCATCAAGGCAGAGGCTTCGGCCGAACTGCTCGAACTCGCCGAACTGACCGGGATTCCGGTCGTCACGACGCTCATGGCGCGCGGTGCGTTCCCCGACACCCACACGCTGCACTGCGGCATGCCCGGCATGCACGGCAATGTCGCGGCGGTGGCGGCGTTGCAGAAGAGCGACCTGCTCATCACTCTCGGCGCCCGCTTCGACGACCGTGTCACCGGTCAGCTCGACTCCTTCGCGCCCGACGCGAAGGTGATCCACGCCGACATCGATCCCGCCGAGATCGGCAAGAACCGGCACGCGCACGTCCCGATCGTCGGTGATTGCAAAGAGGTTCTCGTCGAGCTCATCGAGGCGATGCGCGCGCATCTCGCCACCAACACCACGCTCGACTACGCGGCATGGTGGGCGTACCTGGACGACATTCGTCGCACCTACCCGCTGAGCTACGACCGCCCGTCCGACGACTCCCTGTCGCCGCAGTTCGTGATCCAGGCTGTCGGCAAGCTTGCCGGACCGGACGCGATCTACTGCGCGGGCGTGGGGCAGCACCAGATGTGGGCGGCGCAGTTCATCGACTACGAGAAGCCGCGGACGTGGCTCAACTCCGGTGGACTCGGCACGATGGGCTACGCGGTGCCGGCTGCGATGGGCGCCAAGATGGGCCGCCCGGACACCGAGGTGTGGGCCATCGACGGCGACGGCTGCTTCCAGATGACCAACCAGGAACTGGCGACGTGCGCCGTCGAGGGTGTTCCGATCAAGGTTGCCCTGATCAACAACGGCAACCTCGGCATGGTCCGCCAGTGGCAGACGCTGTTCTACGAGCAGCGGTACTCGAACACCGATCTGTCCACGCATTCGCTGCGTATCCCGGACTTCGTGAAGCTCGCCGAGGCGCTCGGTTGCGTCGGTATCCGGGTCGAACGGGAAGAGGACGTCGAGCCTGCGATCCGTCGCGCCCAGGAGATCAACGATCGCCCGGTCGTCATCGACTTCATCGTCGGTAAGGACGCCCAGGTGTGGCCGATGGTCGCCGCCGGTACCGGTAACGACGAGATCATGGCTGCCCGGGACATCCGTCCCTTGTTCGACGAGGACACTGCCGCGGACGACGCCACCGTCGTCGACGCGGTCATCGAACGTGATCAAGCACGCGGCCGTCAGGCTGCAGCCGAGGAGGAAGCCAAGTGAGCACGAGCCACACCCTCAGTGTCCTCGTCGAGGACAAGCCGGGCGTGCTGGCCCGAGTCGCATCGCTGTTCTCGCGGCGCGGCTTCAACATCGAATCGCTTGCGGTCGGTGGCACCGAGATTCCGGAGATCTCGCGTATGACCATCGTCGTCACCGTCGATGCGTTTCCTCTCGAGCAGGTCACCAAGCAGCTCAACAAGCTCGTCAACGTCATCAAGATCGTCGAGCAGGAGGACGAGGCGTCCGTCGCCCGCGAACTTCTGCTCATCAAGGTGCGCGCGGACGCGAGCGTTCGCACCCAGGTCATCGAAACCGTGAATCTCTTCCGCGCCAAGGTGATCGACGTGTCGCCGGAGTCGCTCACGATCGAGGCCACCGGCACCCGGTCCAAGCTGGATGCGCTTCTTCGTATGCTCGAGCCGTACGGGATCCGAGAAATCGTTCAGTCCGGCGTCGTTGCCGTCGGACGCGGTCCCAAGTCCATCACGGCCACCCGTTAGCCTGAACACACCCATTTGCTGAAAGAGGTAGGAACTGTGGCAGTCGAGCTTTTCTACGACGACAATGCCGATCTGTCGATCATCCAGGGCCGCAAGGTCGCTGTGATCGGTTACGGCAGCCAGGGGCACGCACACTCCCTGAGCCTGCGTGATTCCGGTGTCGACGTGCGCATCGGGCTGAAGGAAGGCTCGAAGTCGCGGGCCAAGGCAGAAGAGGCCGGCCTGACCGTCGGTACCCCGGCCGAGGTTTCCGCATGGGCCGACGTCATCATGCTGCTCGCCCCCGACACCGCCCAGGCGTCGATCTTCACGAACGACATCGAGCCGAACCTCGAGGACGGCAACGCGCTGTTCTTCGGCCACGGTCTGAACATCCACTTCGGGCTCATCAAGGCTCCGGAGAACGTCACCGTCGGCATGGTCGCCCCCAAGGGCCCCGGCCACCTGGTGCGTCGTCAGTTCGTCGACGGCAAGGGCGTCCCGGCACTCATCGCGGTCCACCAGGATCCCAAGGGTGAGGGCGAGAGCCTGGCCCTGTCCTACGCGAAGGCGATCGGCGGCACCCGCGCAGGCGTCATCAAGACGACCTTCAAGGAAGAGACCGAGACCGATCTCTTCGGCGAGCAGGCCGTGCTGTGCGGTGGCACCGAGGAACTCGTCAAGACCGGTTTCGACGTCCTCGTCGAGGCGGGCTACTCGCCCGAAATGGCCTACTTCGAGTGCCTCCACGAGCTCAAGCTCATCGTCGACCTCATGTACGAGGGTGGCATCGCCCGCATGAACTACTCGGTGTCCGACACCGCCGAGTTCGGCGGCTACCTCTCGGGTCCGCGCGTCATCGACGCCGGCACCAAGGAGCGCATGAAGGACATCCTCAAGGACATCCAGGACGGCACCTTCGTCAAGCGACTCGTCGCCAACGTCGAGAACGGCAACAAGGAGCTCGAGGGTCTCCGCAAGGAGAACGCCGAGCACGGCATCGAGGTCGTCGGCAAGCAACTGCGCGACCTGATGAGCTGGGTCGATCGTCCGATCACCGAGACTGCATAGTCGTGTCCATTTCGCCACCCCCGGGGGCGGGGGCCCCCCCCCCCCCGGGGGGGGGGCCGCCGCCCCGTCGTTCCGGTGCGGCCCCCGGCGGTCGGTGCGTGCCGAGACGAATATCGTCACGCGCCGGACGCGGACCGCACCGGCGGACCATACTTGCCCAATGTCGCTCTCGGCCGCCGCCAGCCGGATTCCCGGCATCGCCACGGCACGCAGGTACCAGCGCGGATGGCTGCGGACCGACATCACTGCGGGTTTGGTGGTCAGCGCACTGCTCGTGCCCACCGGAATGGGATATGCGGCAGCTGCGGGACTGCCTGCCCACATGGGCATGTACGCCACGATCGTGCCGATGCTGGTGTACGCGCTCGTCGGTCCGTCGCGCATCCTCGTGGTCGTTCCGTCTTCCGCCCTGGCACCGCTGATCGCGGCGGCGGTCGTTCCCCTCGCCGCGGCAGGAGATCCCTCCCGCGCCGTGGCGCTAGCCGGTCTGCTCGCCCTGATAGTCGGAATTCTGCTGTTGTTCAGCGGGATTCTGCGCCTCGGATTCATCACAGAACTGCTGTCCAACCCCATCAGGGTCGGATTTCTCAACGCTATCGCTCTGATCGTGATCGCGAGCGAGGTCCCGCACCTACTCGGTGCGAATACCCGGCCGGCCGACCTTTTCACGAACCTCAGGAATGCTGCGGACGCGGTGCGCGGGGGTGCGCTCGGATCGCTCGCCTTCCTCCTCGGCGGCGCTACCCTGATCCTGATCGTGGTGATGCAGGTGCTGTGGCCACGAGCTCCGGGCATCCTCGTCGGGGTCGTCGTGGCCACCGGGGTGACAGCCGCTTTCGGGCTGGGCGACAAACTCGAGACGGTGGGCGCGCTCCCGTCGGGGCTCCCGGGCCCGGCCCTCGGCGGGCTCGCGTGGAGCGACGTCGCGACCCTGCTCGGCCCCGCTGTCGCGATCGCCATCATCGGTTTCGCCGACACCTCCGTCGTGTCCCGCGCTTTCTCGTCCGAGCGCGGTGAGGACGTGAACGGAAGCTCCGAGATGCGGGCGCTCGGCGTCGCGAACCTCGCGGCCGGTGTCACAGGCGGGTTCCCGGTGTGCGGTAGCGGAAGCCGCACGCCTGTCGTCCAACGCGCGGGCGCGCACACACAACTCGCCGGAGTGGTGGGAGCACTGACGGTCCTTGCCTTCCTCCTGCTCGCACCCGGCGCGACGGGCAACCTTCCGCGCTCTGCGCTCAGCGCCGTCGTCATCGTCGCTGCGAGCGCGCAGTTCAAACTCGCCAAGGTCAGGCATCTGTGGCAGGTGGCCAAGATCGAATTCGGTTTGTGTATAGCGGCATCCGTCGCTGTCATCCTCGCGGGCGTGCTGCGAGGCGTACTGATCGCGATCGCGCTGTCGCTGATGGCGTTGGTGATCCAGGCCTGGCGGCCCCACCGTGCCGAACTCGTCGAAGTCCCCGGAATCGCCGGATATCACGACAGCGCTCGCCATCCCGAAGGCCACCGGATCAGAGGTCTCCTCTTGGCACGGTTCGACGCTCCGCTGTTCTTCGCGAACGGCTCGATTCTCACGGGATACGTGCGCGCACTCGTACAGGAGCGATCCGATCGGGTGGAGTGGGTGGTCCTCGTCGCCCAGCCGATCACCGATCTCGACACGACATCGGTCGAAGAGATCGAGCGGCTCGACGAATACTTGTCCCACAACGGAATTCGATTCGTTTTCGCGGCATTGGAGGGTCAGGAGAGGGACAAGCTCCTGCGCATGCAATCGGCGGACCGTTTCCACCGGGAGCGGTTCTATCCCACGACTCGTGCCGCCGTGATCGCCTTCCGGCACCGGCACGACACCGGTATCACGCAGCGGACAATTCGTGCGCGTCCGGACATTTCGCCGACGGGAACCACCGGACGGAGCGCACGGCGGAGGCCGCGCCCGGTGCCGGGCGCCAGGCATCTGCGGCGGCGACGCTGAGGTACCCGCGACCTCTTTCGACCGGATATCGGTCGGGCTCGAGATCTCGTGGCGGACTCCGGCCCGCTCCGGTGTACCCCGGTGGGCGATCCCGGTGGGTCCGTAGTGGGGGCAGGGGCACTAAACTGTGTGCGGTCGCGGGTGAACGCGCGCCTTCCGACAGGCGTCGGCGCCGCCGACCACCCACACATTCACGACACAGGGAGTCCACACGTGAGCCAGAATGGCCGTCCAGTAGTCCTGATCGCCGACAAGCTTGCGCAATCGACCGTCGATGCGCTCGGTGACGGTGTCGAGGTGCGCTGGGTGGACGGCCCGGACCGCCCGGCGCTGCTCGCAGCCGTGCCCGACGCGCATGCGCTGCTCGTCCGGTCCGCAACGACCGTCGACGCAGAGGTTCTCGCCGCCGCGACCAACCTGAAGATCGTCGGCCGCGCAGGTGTGGGTCTCGACAACGTCGACATCGCCGCTGCCACCGAGCGCGGCGTGATGGTCGTCAACGCTCCGACGTCCAACATCCACTCCGCCGCCGAGCACGCTGTCGCGCTGCTCCTCTCGACCGCGCGCCAGATCCCGGCCGCCGACCGCACGCTGCGCGAGAAGACCTGGAAGCGCTCGAGCTTCAACGGCACCGAAATCCTCGGCAAGACCGTCGGCGTCGTCGGCCTCGGCCGGATCGGTCAGCTCTTCGCGCAGCGCCTCGCCGCGTTCGAGACCGACATCATCGCGTACGACCCCTACCTGCCCGCAGCGCGTGCGGCACAGCTCGGGATCGAACTTGTCGACATCGACGAACTCGTCGCGCGGGCCGACTTCATCTCCGTGCACCTGCCCAAGACCAAGGAAACCGCCGGTCTGCTCAACGCGGAGCGTCTTGCCAAGACCAAGGACGGTGTGATCATCGTCAACGCCGCTCGCGGCGGTCTCATCGACGAAGGCGCACTGTACGACGCGCTCGTCTCCGGCAAGGTCCGCGCCGCGGGGCTCGACGTCTTCAACTCCGAGCCGTGCACCGATTCGCCGCTGTTCGATCTCGACAACGTGGTCGTCACCCCCCACCTCGGGGCATCCACCTCCGAGGCCCAGGACCGGGCGGGCACCGACGTCGCGAAGAGCGTGCTGCTCGCACTCGCCGGTGAGTTCGTGCCGGACGCCGTGAACGTCTCCGGTGGCCCGGTCGGCGAAGAGGTCGCGCCGTGGCTGGAACTGGTCCGCAAGCTCGGCCTGCTCGCCGGCACCCTCTCGCCCGAGGCAGTCCAGAACGTCCAGGTCGTCGCGAGCGGCGAACTCTCGTCCGAGAACGTCGAGATCCTCGGACTCGCTGCGCTGCGAGGCCTGTTCTCGGCCAGCAGCGACGAGCCCGTCACCTTCGTCAACGCACCGCAGCTCGCCGAGCAGCGCGGCGTGACCGTCGAGGTCGAGAAGGTCAGCGAGGCGCAGACCCACCGCAGTGCCGTCGAGGTGCGCGCCGTGGCCGCCGACGGTCACGTCACGCAGGTCGCGGGTGCGCTCACCGGCCTGCAGCAGGTCGAGAAGATCGTCAACATCAACGGACGCAGCTTCGACCTGCGTGCCGAGGGCCACAACTTCATCGTGCACTACCAGGATCGCCCGGGTGTCCTCGGAACACTCGGCACCGTTCTCGGTAACGCCGGTATCGACATCCAGGCCGCCGCACTGAGCCAGGATGCCGAAGGCCCGGGCGCGACCGTCATCCTGCGCGTGAACCGCGTCGTGGGTGACGCCGAGGTCGCGCAGATCGTCGAGCAGCTCGACGCACGCGTCGCGCAGGTCGACCTGTCCTGATCGTTTCCGGGGCGGCTCGGGGCGCCCGGGGGCCCTGCTTGGCCGGGGGCCCACGACGGTCCCCGCAGGGTCGCGGCCACCGTCGCACAGGAAGTGAGCACCAACCCATGAAACTCGCAGTCATCCCCGGTGACGGAATCGGTGTCGAGGTCACAGCCGAGGCGCTGAAGGTGTTGCGCGCCTTGGTCCCGGACCTCGAGACCACCGAATACGACCTCGGCGCAAAGCGATACAACGCCACCGGTGAACTGCTGCCGGACGCGGATCTCGAGGCGATCCGTGAACACGACGCAATCCTGCTCGGCGCCATCGGGGATCCCTCGGTCAAGCCCGGCGTGCTCGAGCGTGGCCTGTTGCTCAACATGCGGTTCGCTCTCGACCACCACGTGAACCTGCGTCCTTCGCGGCTGCATCCGGGTTCGGTGTCGCCGCTGGCGAAGAACCCCGACATCGACTTCGTGGTCGTGCGTGAAGGCACCGAGGGCCCGTACACGGGCAACGGCGGAGCGATCCGGGTCGGCACACCGCACGAGATCGCCACCGAGGTGTCGATCAACACCTGGTTCGGCGCGGAGCGCGTCGTGCGGTACGCGTTCGCGCTGGCGCAGACCCGTCGTAAGCACCTCACGCTCATCCACAAGACCAACGTGCTGTCGAACGCGGGCGCGATCTGGACCCGCGCGATCGAGACCGTGGGCCGCGAGTACCCCGACGTCGAGACCGCCTACTGCCACATCGACGCGGCGACGATCTACATGGTCGACGATCCGTCGCGGTTCGATGTGATCGTCACCGACAATCTGTTCGGCGACATCATCACGGACCTGGCGGGTGCGGTCACCGGCGGTATCGGTTTGGCGGCCAGCGGCAACATCGACGCCTCCGGCACGAATCCGTCGATGTTCGAACCGGTACACGGCTCGGCTCCCGACATCGCGGGCAAGGGCATCGCGGACCCGACGGCGGCGATCTTGTCGACTGCGTTGCTGCTGCGTCATCTCGGGCGCGACGAGGATGCCGCCCGCGTGGAGCAGGCCGTGGAAGCGGATCTCGCGTCGCGGGGATCGGGACCGATCGTCACGACCGAGGTCGGCGACCGTATCGCCGCAGCACTCTGACGCGGTGCTGGTTCCGGTTGCCTCGGTAGCCGGAACCAGCACGCCGGTCAGCTTTTCGGAATCACCGGTGCGGCGGCTGCCGGTGCGACCGCTGCCATCGCGAATGCCGCCGGGAACCCGACCACAGCGATGAGCGCGCCGAACACCGGCCCCACCGCAGCCGCCGCGACGAATTGCCCGGTGTTCTGGACGCCGAGCGCTCGTCCTCCCCAGTACGGCCCCGCGATCTCCGCAACGGCCGTGAACGCCAGCCCGTTCGGGGCCGAGGTCAGCACCGAGGCGACGAGCAGGACGACGACCGCTGCCACCGACCCGGACAGGGATGTCGCGGCCAGTGCGACCATCGCCAGGACCACCGATACGGCGACGAGTCGCATCGGACCCAGTCTGCTGCCCACCCGGTCGGACCAGCTCCCGGCGGCGACACGGCCGAGAGCGGCAAGGATCTGGGCCACCGTGATCAGCAGACCGGCACCGGTTTCGTCCCATGCTCGATCGGTGATCAGCCACACGAGTGAATAGGTCCACACGACGTACTGCGGCACCACCAGCAGGATCGAAGCCGCGTGGATGCGCGCGAGAGTCCACGAACTCCGGTACGGATTCGCGAGCATTCCCGTGCGTTGCGCCTCCGCTCGGTCGGGCCGGGGCGGGTCCAGGATCCCGAGCACGCATGCGAGTGCCGCGATTCCGCAGGCGAGGGCCGGAAAGGCCAGTGCCCAGGCAACGCCGTGGTGCGCCGCGACAGGGGGAATGACGAGTGCTCCCGCTGCGACGCCGAGCGGCACCGACATCTGACGGATTCCCATTGCCAGTCCGCGTTGGCGGGGCGCGAACCACCCGACGACGACGCGCCCGCTCGCGGCGTTCGCGCTGACGGCGCCGGCGCCGGCGAGCACGAGCAGTATGCCCAGCGCGGGAATCGAGGTGGTGAGCGTAGCTGCGGCCGTTGCCGCCGACGCGAGTCCCAGTCCGGCCGTCAACGCGAACCGCTCGCCGAATCGATCCGAGATCGCGCCCCACATCACGAGAGTGAAGACGCCGCCGAACAGTGGTGCGCCCGCAAGGGTTCCGGCCTGCGCGAGCGACAGCCCCGCCTCGGTATGGAGCGAGGGGATGAGGAACGCCACTCCGTTGACGATCGTGGCTTGCGCCGCCTGTGCCAGCACGCCGACGGCCAGGATGAGCCAGCGCCGTGCCCCGATTTCTCCCGCGTCCATCGTTTCCCACTATCTAGGATAATGATCCCGTATCTTGAAATTGTGGGCTCACTTTATACGGCGGCCGACGCCGCGTCGATCGGAGGTGGCGACCGCCCCGTTAGACTTCCCGCATGCGCCTTGGTCGAATTGCCAGTCCGGACGGTGTCGCTTTCGTCAGCATCGAGGGGGAGGGGGATTCCGCGACCGCGAAGGAGATCGCCGAGCATCCCTTCGGTACACCCACCTTCACCGGGCGTAGCTGGCCGCTCGCCGATGTCCGGTTGCTCGCTCCCATCCTCGCCAGCAAGGTGATTGCCGTCGGCCGCAATTACGCTGCGCACGCCGCGGAATCGGGGAACGAGGTACCCGAGGAGCCGGTGATCTTCCTCAAGCCGAACACCTCGATCGTCGGGCCGGGTGCCCCGATCGTCATTCCTCGCAATGCTTCTGTCGTGCACCACGAGGCCGAGCTGGCCGTCGTGATCGGCAGGCCGTGCAAGGACGTACCGGCGGCGAAGGCGCGTGAGGCGATCCTCGGATACACCGTCGCGAACGACGTCTCGGCCCGCGACCACCAGGCGGCCGACGGACAGTGGACGCGAGCCAAGGGGCACGACACGTTCTGCCCGCTGGGGCCGTGGATCGAGACCGACCTCGACCCCTCGGATCTCGAGATCACGGCGGAGGTCGACGGGCAGCAGCGTCAGCGGAGCCGGACTTCTCTGATGGTCCACGACATTCCGAAGCTCATCGAATGGGTGTCGGCGGTCATGACCCTGCTTCCGGGCGACGTCATTCTCACCGGCACCCCCGAGGGCGTCGGACCGATCGTCCCGGGCGACACCGTTTCCGTCACCGTCGAGAAGATCGGAACACTGACCAATCCGGTCGTCGCCAAGGGTGCCTGACCGGGCGGTCTCCGCTTCCCGGGCGGCGGTCAGGGGATAGCCTGGGAGGGTCTCCCCGTCGATCCTCAACCCTGAGCGAGTCATGACCAGCAGCGAAGTACGTGTCCGTTTCTGTCCGTCCCCGACCGGAACCCCGCACGTGGGTCTCGTGCGTACCGCCCTGTTCAACTGGGCCTTCGCGCGTCACCACGGCGGCACGTTCGTGTTCCGCATCGAAGACACCGACGCTGCCCGGGACAGCGAGGAGTCGTACCAGGCGATCCTCGACGCGTTGCGCTGGCTGGGCCTCGAATGGGACGAGGGCCCGGAGGTCGGCGGACCGTACAAGCCGTACCGCCAGTCGGAGCGTCGTGGACTCCACATCGGCGTCGTGGAGAAACTGCTCGAGGCCGGCGAGGCCTACGAGTCGTTCTCGACCGCGGAGGAAGTCGAGGAGCGCCACAAGGCGGCGGGACGCGACCCCAAGCTCGGCTACGACAATTACGATCGCGACCTGACACCCGAGCAGCGGCAGGCTTTCCTCGACGAGGGACGCAAGGCTGTCGTGCGGCTGCGGATGCCCGACGAGGACCTCACATGGCACGATCTCGTCCGCGGTGAGACGACGTTCAAGGCAGGCAGCGTTCCCGATTTCGCGCTCACCCGCGGTAACGGCATCCCGCTGTACACGCTCGTCAATCCCGTGGACGACGCGCTCATGAAGATCACCCACGTTCTGCGCGGCGAAGACCTGTTGTCGTCCACGCCTCGTCAGCTCGCCCTGTACGCCGCGCTGCAGCGCATCGGGGTAGCCGACTTCACGCCCGAGTTCGGGCACCTTCCGTTCGTCATGGGCCAGGGAAACAAGAAGCTCTCCAAGCGCGATCCCGAGTCCAACCTCTTCCTCCATCGCGACCGCGGTTTCATCCCGGAGGGATTGCTGAACTACCTCGCGCTGCTCGGCTGGGGACTGGCCGACGACCGCGACATCTTCTCTCTCGACGAGATGGTCGCGGCCTTCGATATCGGCAAGGTCAATTCGAACCCGGCGCGGTTCGACCAGAAGAAGGCCGACGCGATCAATGCCGAGCACATCCGGATGCTCGAGCCGGCGGACTTCTCGAACCGTCTGAAGTCGTTCCTCGTCGAGCACGGTCATCTCGCGGCCGACGTGGACGACACGGTGTTCAGGAAGGCCGCCGATCTCGTCCAGACGCGCATCGTGGTGCTCTCCGACGCGTGGGATCTGCTGAAGTTCCTCTTCGTCGACGAATCGGACTTCGTTCTGGACGAGGCGGCTGCCGCGAAGAACCTCAAGGAGGAGGCGGCACCGGTCCTCGACGCCGCGCTCACCGCGTTGGACGGTCTGGGCGACTGGTCCACCGAGGCGATCGAGGAGGCCCTCAAAACGGCCCTCATCGACGATCTCGGACTCAAGCCGCGCAAGGCGTTCGCGCCCGTGCGGGTGGCCGTCACGGGCTCGCACATCAGCCCGCCGCTCTACGAGTCGATGGAGTTGCTCGGACGCGAGCGCACCCTGGACCGCATGCGCGCGGCTCGGGCCGTCGTCGGCTGATCGGCGCCACCACCGATCGGCCGGCACAGACGGGGGGGGGCCGGGCGGGCGCG
>NZ_JAXION010000108.1:0-14640 GCF_049311045.1 Rhodococcus sp. 7Tela_A2
CGCCCGCCCGGGTGCCCCGCGCATGGCGTGCACCCGGCTCGCGGAAACCATCACACGCGCGGCGGCGTCGGGCGTCCTCGACGTCTACGACGACGCGCCCGTGCCAGCACCTGTTGTCCAATGAAGCTTCGACCCGACCACTCCGGAGGATCCGCGATGACCGAACCCCTCAACCTCGATCGTGCACAGTACGGCCCGTGGGCCGTGATCGCCGGAGGATCGGAGGGTGTCGGCGCCGCCTTCGCTGACGAATTGAGCCGTGCCGGATTCGATCTCGTGCTCATCGCACGGAAGCCCGGACCGCTCGAGGAGACCGCGGACCGCGCCCGCGAGAACGGCGTACAGGTACGCACTCTCGCGCTCGATCTGCTCGCCGCCGACGCAGTCGACGAGATCCGCGCCGCGACAGCGGATCTCGAGGTGGGGTTGTTCATCTTCAATGCGGGAGCCAACAGCTACGGACACGAGTTCGTCACCGGCGACCTCGAGGGATTCCGCGGCGTGATCGACCTCAACGTGCACCGTCAGGTCGAACTCGCGCAACTGTTCGGTGCGCCGATGAAGGAGCGGGGCCGCGGCGGCATCATGCTGCTCGGCTCCCTCGCGGGATACATGGGCTCGGAACACCAGAGCATCTACTCGGCGTCGAAGGCGTTCAGCCGGGTGTTCGCGGAGAGCCTGTGGCTCGAACTCGCACCCCACGGTGTCCACGTCGTCGAACTCGTCCTCGGTGTCACGCGCACCCCCGCGATGGTGCGCGCCGGACTGAACTTCGATGTCCCCGGCATGCGTGTCTCGGAGTCGGAAGATGTTGCACGCGAAGGCCTCGAACATCTCGAGGACGGTCCGGTGTGGATCGCGGGCGGAAACTACGACGCAGCGGTGAAGCGCAGCGGATTCCCTCGTCGCGAGCTGGTCGAAGGAGCAGCGAAAGCGATGCGTGCCCTGATGAACCGCTGACAGAACTGTCGACTCCCTCACCAGGGATGACTGCCCCGTCCCGCCCTGATCGCAGGGCTGGACGGGGCTTTCTGCGTGCGGCACTGTAGTCGCGAGCACAGTGCTGGAAGGGGGGCGATCCATGAGCATCGTCGTCGACAATCGACTGTCGGAGGACGAACTGTCCCGTGTCCTGGATTTTCTGACCGGCGACGCCTACTGGAACAGGTGGCGGTCGCGCGATCGGATACGGCAACAATTCGAGAGTGCCTGGAAGATCTACGCCGCGAGGGAGCCGGACTCCGGGCAACTGCTCGGCGCGGTCCGGGTGTCGTCCGACGGTGTCGCCTACGGGTACATCGCAGACGGATTCGTCTTCCCGGAGCATCGGGGCGACGGCGTCGGGAGCGCCGTGCTCGAGTGCCTGCTGTCGGATATCGACGCAGCAGACTTCCGGTGGATGCTGCATACGGAGGATGCGCAGCCGCTCTACTCCCGGTTCGGATTTGTTGCCTACGGCCCGACATACATGGAACGCCCGAGTAGACACAGTCGGCCGGCCTCTGGATGAACGCACTGCGCGCCCGGGCGGGACCGGGCGCGCCGGGTGCCTCCTCATGCCGGGAGGAAACGAGAAGACGTCGGATGGGTCAGGAGGCGACTGCGTCCGGGACGCCACGGGGAATCATCACGGTGAGCGCGATCGCGATGAACGCCAGTACCAGGAACATGACGCCGATCATGTTCAGGCCACCGATCGGAGTGGCCGCGAACGCGAGCAACATGGTGGCGACGGACGTGCCGACACCCTGTCCTGCGGTACGCAGCACCGCATTCGTGCCGGTCGCCTCGCTCGTGTTGCGTTCGGGCACGGCCTCGACGATGAGGTTCGGCAGGGCGGTGTAGGCGAATGCGGTGGCGACCGACACCACCACGACCATCGCGGTCATCGCCACGACCGAATTGTGAGCGGTCATCATGGTCACGGTGCTGGCGACGAAGAGAATGCTGCCGATCAACATCGATACGCGGGACCCGACGGCCGCCGAGATACGGCCGCTGAGGGGTGTGCACGCGAAACCGAACATCGACCCGATGAAGGACAACCAGCCCGCGTGCGTCGCGCTCAGGCCCAGGCCGAAGCCGTCCGACGTGGGTGTCTGCATGATGATCGGGATGATCATGGTGGCGACGCCCATCGGTCCTGCGGCGATCGCGACCGTCGCGAGCATCGTCAGCGAGAACTTGCGTCCGGCGAAGAGGCGCACATTGATGATCGGTGACGGCACGCGCAACTCCCACCGCACGAGCAGAACGAGTACGACGGCGCCACCGACGATCAGGCCGAGGGTCCGGCCGTCGGCCCAGCCCCAG
The DNA here is from genome assembly GCF_049311045.1 of Rhodococcus sp. 7Tela_A2. NCBI lineage: Bacteria > Bacillati > Actinomycetota > Actinomycetes > Mycobacteriales > Nocardiaceae > Rhodococcus > Rhodococcus sp. 7Tela_A2. Next base: position 2,314 of record NZ_JAXION010000108.1, read on the forward strand.
GCCTGCGACTTGTTGACGCCGAGGAGGATCGCAGCGACGGATGCCGCGAATGTCACCGCTCCGACGTAGTCGATTTTCTCCTTCGTGCCGGTCGGCGGCCGCCACGGCAGGACGAACCACACGAGCAGAATCGCGAACACCGAGTACGCGGCAGCGACGACGAAGATCATGTGCCAGCTGGCGTAGTCGATGAGCAGCCCCGCGACCAGCAGTGACGCCGAACCCGCCGCAACGGCGGATCCCGAGATCAGCGCGACGGCGACGGGAACCTTGCCCGACGGAAGGTGCTCACGTGCGAGGCCGATGCACAACGGAAGGATCGCGCCGGCAACACCCTGGATGGTGCGGCCGACGATGATGCTGGTGAGACTGTCGCCCGCGGCGCTGATGATGGAACCCACCGCTGCGACCACCAGAAGAACGATCAATACCCGTTCACGTCCGTACATGTCGCCGAGGCGGCCACAGACCGCGGCAGATGCGGCCGCGACGAGGAGGAACGAGGTGACGGCCCAGCCGACGGTCGACGCGTCGCTGTCGAAATCCGTGATGAGCGTGGGGATCGCTGCGAACATCATGGAAGTTTCGAAAGCGCTGATGATCTCGACGGCGATCAACACCGCCACGATTACCCAGACGGGTTGCCTGCGGTCGAATCGTCCTCGGCCGGAAGTATGTTCGGGCTCCCGGTGGGATAGCTCGTTAGCGTATGACGTCACTGCGCATCCAGACTCTCGGCGGCCCGTCGTGGCCCGCGGGGTTTCCTCACTCCAGTCGGGAGTGGTGCGCATCACTTTCTAGATGAGGTAACAAACTCTCCGAGTTGTGTTCCCGCTCATCGAGACTGCCGACATCTCCGGTGCACCGAGATCAGAGCAGTGCCGCCTCGTGGACGGTGCGGTCGAATTCCGGCAGCGCCGCGCCGTTGCGCAACGTCGTCGCGAGCGTGGGATCGGCGAGATGAAGTCGCCCGATGGCGATCAGATCGAATTCGTCCCTGCCCATCCGGCTTTCGAGTTCCGGAAGGTTGTCTCGGACGGGAGCGCTGCCCTGGGTGCGGCTCTCGCGCAGGGTTGCGCCGATGCCGACGCTTCCGACCGCCATGGACACGGCGCCCGTGACCTTCTTGGCCCATCCGGCGAGGGTGAGGTCGCTGCCCTCGAACGCGGGCAGATCGAAGCGGCGGATGCTTGCGTCGAACACGTCCACGCCGGCGTCGGCCAGCGGCGAGAGGACGGCCTTCAGCTCGTCCGGCGTGTGCGCGATCTTGGCTTCGTAGTCCTGTTGCTTGTGCTGCGAGAATCGATAGAAGATCGGCAGGTCCTCACCGATGGTCGCGCGAATGGCTGCCACGACTGCCGCGGGGAATCGGGTCCGGTCTCGGAGGTCGCCGCCCCAGCGGTCCTCGCGCAGGTTGGTTCCTTCCCAGAGGAACGAGTCGAGCAGGTAACCGTGACCGCCGTGCAGCGCGACGCCGTCGAATCCGACTTCCTTCGCAGCCGCTGCGGCACGGGAGTATGCGTCGACGACCTGCGTGATGTCCTCGTCGGTCATGGCGCGCGTGGGCTTCGACGCGCGGGCGACATAGTCGGCTCCGTACGAGGTGACGCCGGGTTCTCCCCACACTCCCGACGGCCGCATCGGGGTCAGGGCGGGATCGACATCTGCCGTCATGGCTCCCCACAGCGGCCCGACGTGCCAGAGCTGCGGAATGATCCGGCCGCCTTCGGCGTGGACCGCGTCGACGACGCGGCGCCACCCGTCGAGTGCGGCCTCGCCGTACATGTGAGGCACGCGGGGGTTGTCGACGGCGGTGGGGTGGTCGATCGCCACTCCCTCGGTGACGATGAGTGCCGTGCCCCCGGCGGCACGGCGCCGGTAGTACTCGGCCACGTCCGGTCCCGGTACTCCACCCGGCGAGTGCGACCGCGTCATCGGCGACATTACGATGCGGTTGCGCAGCCGAAGGGAGCGGACGGCGAGCGGGCGGAAGAGAGCGGAGGGGACTTCGGTCATGGCTGTTTCGGCACTTTCGTCGGTGGTCACGCGATTGCCGTGACGACTGCAGGTCGATCGGGCACCTTGCTCTCCGGTTGTACCGGCGCCGCAGATCGGTGGACAGGTTCTTCCTGGTCAGTGGGATGTGCGGGCGGTGTGTGTACTTCGTCACCTTCCGTAGTACCCTTTGGTGCAGACCACAAGAATGAATTTCAGTTTGTCGTTCTGTGGGTTCTGTGCAGGTGAACGAAAGGGTGCCGATGTCAGAGTCCGACTACGCGAAACCGGCCGAGTCCGCGAAGCGCGAGCTTCCCGCGTCGATGGTGGAACGCATGACCCTGATCCTCGATGCCTTCGACGATCGCTCGTCTCGTCTCACTCTCGAAGAGGTCGCGTGCCGCACGCGACTGCCGCGCTCGACCGTTCATCGCATCCTCGACCAGATGGTTCGGCTCGACTGGATCGACCACGCGTCGTTCGGTTACTGCCTGGGCCGGCGGGCGAAGGCCATGACCGAAGGCGACAACGGCCACATCCGGATCCGGGAAGCCGCCGCTCCGCTGCTCTACGAACTCCACATGACCACGGGCATGGTCGCGCACCTCGCGGTGCTCGACGGCGGTGACTGCGTCTATCTCGACAAGATCGGCGGCCAGCTCGCCGCGGCACTGCCGTCCCGTGTCGGCGGCCGGGTTCCCGCCTACGCCAGCGCGTGCGGAAAAGCCTTGCTCGCAGGCCTCGAGCCCGAGCAGGTCGACGACCTCTACGACGAGCGGCTCGCCCGCCGTACAGACCGCACCATCCACGATCTGTCGACTCTGCATCTCGAACTCAACCGCATCCGTAGCCGGCGCGGTCTGGCATTCGAAACCGGTGAGTCCGCGGTCGGGATGGCATGTGTCGGTGCCGCCATTCGGGGACCCGAGGGGCCCATCGCCTCGATCTCCCTGTGCGGTCCCACCCGCGCGGGTCTTCTCGAACGGACCGCGCCGCTCGTCGCGGCGGCGGCCCGCGACGTTTCGCGCGCGCTGTATCCCGAACTGAGCGTTCCCCGGCGGGGCACCCGCACGGCGCGGGTCCCCGCAGAGTCGTGGTCCTCGCACGCCATGGAGCGGCTGCTCGCCACCCAATCGGGGGAGTGGATATAACCCGCCACGACCGACGACCGCCCGGCACGTCCCGGTGACCGGGAGGTCGCGCGCCGCGTGAGGGCCGTCACTGGGAACGTCTCGGATATGACGACCGAATTGAGTTACGACGAGACTGCCAGGACGCTCGAGACCGACCGGGGCACCCTCCGCTACCACGAGGCAGGTGCCGGAGAACCGCTCGTCCTTCTGCACGGGTCCGGCCCCGGAGTCACCGGATGGCGCAACTATCGCGGCGTGCTCGCCGACCTTTCCGAGCACTTTCGGTGCCTCGTCCTGGAGTTTCCCGGATTCGGGGTCAGTGACCCATGCGAGGGTCACCCGATGGCGATGGCGTCGGTAGCGGTCGCCGACTTCCTCGACGGACTGGGCCTCGACCGGACAGCGATCATCGGCAACTCGATGGGCGGCATCGTCGGTACCCAGTTCGCGATCGCACAGCCCGACCGGGTGAGCAAGCTTGTCACCATCGGCGGCGCAGGACGTTCGGTCTTCGCGCCGGCACCGGGCGAGGGCATCAAGCTTCTGATGGAGTTCACGGACGATCCGACACGCGAAAAGCTCGTCCGCTGGCTGCATTCCATGGTGTACGACCCGGCGATCATCACCGAAGAGCTCATCGAGGAGCGGTGGGCACTGGCCACCGAGCCCAAGACCCTGGAAATCGCGCGTCGCATGTACAGCACCGCGGCATTCGCCGCGGCCGGGCGGGCGGCCCTCGCCTCCGACGCCACCCCCTACTGGGCGCAACTCGGCCGGATCACCGCACCGACCCTGCTCACATGGGGCCGTGACGACCGGGTCAGCCCGGTCGACATGGCGATGCTCCCGATGCGGGACCTGCGCCGCGGAGAACTGCACGTGTTCCCCAACTGCGGGCACTGGACGATGATCGAGGCCCGCGACGCGTGGCTCGCGACGGTCCTGGCGTTCCTGAAGCGGGACGACGCCACGGCGTCCTGACCGTCTGAACACCCTCGGCCCCGGTAGATCCCGCTCAGTGGAACATTTCCGGAGCACGGCTGCGATCTCTTGAGACCGTAGCCACCACCGGAACTCCGACGCCGCCGGCAGCACATTCGCACGGTGACCGGGCGTCGCCATCAGAAAGCTGGAGACATCATGGGACAGGTCCTCGACTCCCTCGCAGAGTTTGCAGACGAAATCCGGGCGGACGGCGCCGAGGGTGACACGCTCATGCGTCTGACCGACCGCAGTGCCGGACGGCTCCGCGACGCAGGCGTCATCCGGATGTTGCAGCCCAAGGAATTCGGCGGCCTCGAGGCTCACCCGCGAGAGTTCGCGGAGACGGCGATGGCCATCGGCGCGATGGACGGCGCGACGGGCTGGGTCAGCGGCATCGTGGGTGTACATCCCTGGGAGATGGCGTTCTTCGACCCGAAGGCGCAGCAGGAAGTGTGGGGCGAGAACCCCGACACCTGGATCGCCTCGCCCTACGCGCCGATGGGCGTGGCGACTCCCGTCGACGGTGGATACATCCTCAACGGCCGCTGGTCGTTCTCGTCGGGCACCGATCACTGCGACTGGGTGATGATCGGTGCGGCAGTCGGCGACAAGGACGGCAAGCGGGTGTCTCCGCCGAAGAGCCTGCACGTGCTGGTGCCGAGATCCGACTACCGCATCGACCACGAGAGCTGGAACGTCGTCGGCCTGCGTGGCACCGGCTCCAAGGACCTCATCGTCGAGAACGCCTTTCTCCCGGCGTACCGCACGCTGGCGGCGGAACGGGTGATGGGCGGCGTGGCGTGGCAGGACGCCGGACGCGAGGAGACGCTCTACAAGTTCCCCTTCTCGTGCATCTTCCCGCTGGGCATCACCTCGTCGCTCATCGGTATCGCCGAGGGCGCCCTCAACTGCTACATCGAGACGCAGCGCGAACGGGTCACCGTCTCCGGAACCGCGATCAAGCAGGATCCGTACGTGCTGTCCGCGCTCGGCAACGCGGCCGCGGAGATCGCCGCCTCGCGTGCCGCCGTCCTCGAGACCGTCGACCGGTTCTGGGATCTCACCGAGCGCGGCAAGGAGGTCACCTTCGAGATGCGTGCCGTCGGCAGGCGGACGCAGACCGCTGCCGCGTGGCGTGCGGTGGCCGCGGTCGACGAGATCTTCGGCCGCGCGGGCGGCGGTGCCCTGCAGTTGAGCAACCCGCTCCAGCGTTTCTGGCGCGATGCCCACGCCGGTCTGAGCCACGCCATCCACGTGCCCGGATCGATCTTCCATGCGGCGACGCTCACCCAGCTCGGTGAGGAACCGCAGGGCATGATGCGCTCGATGATCTAGTTCCACCCCCCAGGCAGGAAAGGACGGACATGACGGATATCCGTGGACTCGGCTATGTCAGGATTCAGACCCGCGACGTGGCTCGCTGGCGTGAACTCGTCGTCGACGGGCTGGGGATGGCCGTCGGCACCGGACCCGAGAGCGACGGGCTCTACCTGCGGATCGACGAGCGGCGCTCACGCCTGATCGTCCTTCCGGGCGACACCGACCGTGCCCTGGCGGTGGGCTGGGAGGTGCGCGACGAATTCGCGCTCCGGCGTGTCCGGGAAGCGGTCGAGAAGGCCGGCATCTCGGTCGAGGTGCTGAGCGAGGAGGAGTCCACGTACCGCGACGCCGAACAGGTCATCGCCTTCGACGATCCGGGCGGCACCCGTACCGAGGTGTTCTTCGGCCCCGTACTCGACCACAGCCCGCTCGTGACTCCGTTCGGCGGCACGTTCCACACCGGGCCGGAGGGCCTCGGGCACGTGGTGCTCCCCTCCGCGATGTTCGCCGAATCGTACGAGTTCTATACCGAGGTACTGGGTTTCCTTCCCCGGGGTGCGACCCGCCTCGGTGGTCTGTCCGCGCCGCCTCCCGTCCGGCGCGTGCGTTTCCTCGGCGTCAACCGCCGGCACCACAGCCTGGCGTTGTGCCCCGCGCCGCCGCTCGGCGCACCGGGTCTGGTCCATCTCATGCTCGAGGTGGACACCCTCGACGCGGTGGGTCAGGCACTCGACCGGATCGGCAAGCTGGGTTTCTCGATTTCGTCGACGCTCGGCCGGCATACCAACGACAAGATGGTCTCGTTCTATGTCCGGGCACCGGGCGGCTGGGACATCGAATTCGGTACCGAAGGAATGCTCGTGGACGAGACCTTCTACACGGCAGAGGAAATCACCGCAGACAGCTATTGGGGACACGACTGGTCGGCGTCCGAACCCCTGGCGGCATTCACTCCGCCGTCGCACTGACGGGGTAGCAGGACGGGAGCGCACTCCATGACGCCTTGCCATGTGCTCGACGCGGTACGGGAACTCGCACCCGGATTGGCGGCTCGGGCCGCGCACATCGACGAGTCGCGCAGGATTCCCGACGAGACGATCGCGGAACTGGTTGCCGCCGGCGTCTTCCGGATGCTGCAACCGCGACGCTACGGCGGGACCGAAACCGACCCCATGCGGTTCTACGAGGTTGTGCGGGCGCTGTCGGCGGCATGTGGGTCGACGGGATGGATCGCATCGGTCGTCGGTGTGCATCCCTGGCATCTCGCGCTGTTCCCCGACCGCGCACAGCACGACGTCTGGGGCCGCGACGAGTCGACACTCGTGTCGTCCGCGTACGCGCCGGTCGGCAGGCTCCGGCAGGTCGGCGACGGTTACCGGTTGTCGGGGACGTGGATGTTCTCGTCCGGATGCGAGTACGCGTCGTGGGCACTGCTGGGCGGGATGGTCGTCGGCGCGGACGGTAGACCGCTGGATTTCGTCACCGCACTCGTTCCGCGTGACGACTACTCGATTCGCGACGTGTGGAACGTCGTCGGCATGCGGGGAACGAGCAGTAACGAGATCACCGTCGACGACGTGTTCGTTCCTTCGTACCGGGTCGTGCGCAACTTCGACACCGCGAACCTTCGCGGTCCCGGTCAGAAAGTCAATGCCGGCCCCCTGTACCGGCTTCCGTTCGCGTCGCTCTTCGCGACCACCGTCGCCGTGCCGATCGTCGGCGTGGTCGAGGGTTGCTACGACGAGTACCTCGCGGCGATGCGGGAACGGGTGCGGCTGAGCCTCGGTGGCGGACGGTTCGCCGACGACCCGTTCGCGCAGGTCGCGGTGGGGCGCGCGTCCTCGGAAATCGATGCCGCGGTACTGCAACTCGAACGGAACATCCGGGAACTCTGGCGACTCGCAGAGGCCGGAGACGACATCCCCTTCTCCCTGCGGCTACGAACCAGGCGCGATCAGGTACGAGCCACCGAACGGGCCGTCGAAGCAATCGATCTGCTGTTCAAGACCGCCGGTGGAACGTCCTTGTTTCTCGGCAACGTCATCGAACGGGCGTGGCGCGACGCGCATGCCGGGAGCATGCACGTCGCGAACGAGCCCGAACGCGCCTTCGCCCTCTACGGGAAGGACGCCTTCGGGCTGCCCGTCGAAGACAACCTCGTCTAGCTCTCGGTCACGGCAGCGCCGGGGAGTACCGAGTCCGCCTGCGCCATGTGCTGGGCCGCGCGGTAGGCAAACACCATCGCCGTTCCCAGCGGAGTTCCGGGCGCGGGATAGAACCGGCCGCTGAGTGACGCAGCGGTGTTGCCTGCCGCATACAACCCGGCGATCGCCGAACCGTCCTCACGGAGCACCCGCGCATCGGTATCGGTGCGCACCCCGCCCTTCGTCCCGAGATCGCTGAGAACGATCCGGGCCGCGTAGAACGGTGCCTCGGTCAGGGCGGTGAGGGCGCGGTTGGGGTTCTCGCTCGGCGGGCAGAAGAACACGTCGTAGGGGTCTTCACCTCGCGCGAAGTCCTCGTCGACTCCGGTGGCCGCCGAGTCGTTGAAGCGCTCGACGGTCGATCGCAGGGCGTCCGCGTCCATGCCGAGTTGTGCGGCGAGTTCTTCGATGCTGTCGGCGCGCACCCACGTTCCGGCGGCGAGATGATCGTCCGCGCTCGCCTCGGGAATCGACATGGCCGGCAGTACCGGCCCACCTTCACGCGAGTCGAAGATCAGGTACGACGGCACCGACCGCGACACGCCGTGTGCCAGCATCTCCCGCCCGAACCGGTCGTACGGCTGCATTTCGTTGAGGTAGCGCCGGCCGTCCGCGTCGACGAGGACGCCGCCGCGCACGCACACCATGAATGCGCCCGATCCGTCCGGCATCTCGACGCCGGGGCACCACCACGCCTCGTCCGTCAACGCGATCGCGGCACCTGCGTCGGCGGCCGCGACGTGCAGATCGCCGGTGTTGGCACCGCGCGGGCCCATGCTCCACGCCGCGGCACCGGGAGTGCCGTGCTCGCTGCGCATGTCCTGGTTGCCTTCGATGCCGCCGGCGGCGAGCAGCACGCCGCGGGTCGCGCGGATCCGGACGGTTTCCCCGGACTCGGTGAGCGCTTCCACCCCCACGACCCGGTCGTTCTCGACGATCAGCGACCGCACGGCGGTGCCGGTACGCAGGTCCGCGTTGCCGGTGCCCTGCAGGGCAAGGAGCAGCCGTCCGATCAGGGCGCGTCCCGCGATGAGGGTTTCGTCGGGGTGCGGTTCACCGTTGCGATCGAGTCCCGGTTCGGGGCGAATTCGCTCACGGAGAGCACCGATCTGTTCGCTCGGCAGGTCCAGGGCATTGATCGCGCGTCCCACGTCCACACGCCCCGGTGCGGGGTAGTAGTCGGGGAAGGGGCGCCACTCGAATTCGAGGTGCGGGTCGCGCTCGAGGAAGTCGACGAGCACCGGGGCCGTGGTCAGGAACGCTTCCTGACGATCCTTCTCCGCGTCGCCCAGTACGGCCGCGAGATAGGTGCGTGCCGCGTCGGTCGAGTCGCCGAGGCCCGCTCGTTCCTGGACCGTGGTGCCGGGCAGCCACATCGCCCCGCCGGAGTACGACGAGGTGCCGCCGAACAGTCCGGTCTTCTCCAGAACGACGGTGCGCAGACCGGCCGCAGCGGCGGAGTATGCGCCTGCCAGCGCCCCGCCGCCCGATCCGACGACGATGACGTCGAATTCACTGGTGTTGTCCTGCACGGGAGTTGTCCTCTCGGTTGTGGTGGGTGTCGCACCTACGCAAGCGCATGTGCGGCGCTGCGCGTGGGCGTGCTCCCGACCAGCGGGATACTCCCGGCCGACCGGTCCGGGTCCGCTTACGGTCCGCAGGAGACCACTGGGCTGTAATGCGGAAGGGGCTGTGCCCATGAGTAGTTCACCGATTCGTCCGATTTCCTCCGAGACCGTCGGCACCTGGGATTTCGAGGCCGACGTCGTGATCGCGGGATACGGCATTGCGGGGGTGTCCGCGGCGATCGGTGCTGCGGAGAACGGCGCCGATGTGCTGGTACTCGAGCGCACCGGCGGCGGCGGTGGAGCGGCCGCGTTGTCCGGGGGCATCGTGTACCTCGGCGGCGGCACCCGGGTGCAGAAGGCGTGCGGATTCGACGACACCCCCGAGAACATGAAGACGTTTCTCGCCGAGGCGCTGGGGCCGGGAGTCGACCAGGACAAACTCGATGTCTACTGCGACGGCAGCGTGCAGCATTTCGAGTGGCTCGAAGCGTGCGGGGTCCGGTACAAGGAAAGTTTCTGGTCCCAGCCCGGCTGGGAATGCCCCGTCGACGACTCCCTGATGTACAGCGGGGGAGAGAACGCGGCACCGTTCGACACACTCGTGCCGCCGGCGCCCCGCGGACACCTCGCGCAGGTCCCGATGCCGCGCAACGGCGAGCAGGGAGCCGGGCACGTTCTGATGACCACGCTGATCGGAAAGGCGACCGACCTCGGTGTCCGCGTGGAATCCGACATCCGGGTGCAGCGCCTGGTCGTCGACGGCACCGGCCGTGTCGTCGGTGTGACCGCGACCCGATTCGGACAGGAGATCACCGTCCGCGCGCACGGCGGTGTGGTGCTCGCGACCGGCTCGTTCGCGTACAACGACGAGATGATGCAGGCCTACGCGCCGCGTCTCTACAAGCGGCCCGCCGCGACGGTCGAGGAGCACGACGGTCGCGCCATCCTCATGGCGCAGGCGCTCGGTGCGGGACTGGCGCACATGGACGCGTGCGAGGTCGCCTTCTTCTGCGACCCCCAGCTGATGGCCCGCGGCATCCTCGTCAACGGACGAGGACAGCGGTACGTCCCCGAGGACACCTATCCGGGCCGCATCGGTCAGCTCACCATGTACCAGAACGACAACCAGGCGTTTCTCGTCCTCGACCAGGCGGCGTACGAAGAAGGGATGGCAGCGCCGAGTTCGAGCCCGCAGCTTCGCAGGCAGCCGACCTGGGTGTGCGAGAGCGTCGCCGAACTCGAATCGGAGATGGGTCTGCCCGAGGGCACCCTGACCGCCACCGTGGAGTTGTACAACCGGCACGCCGCCGCAGGCACCGATCCTGTGCTCGGGAAGAAGCCCGAATGGGTCAAGCCGATCGGGTCGCCGATCGCTGCGATCGACCTGCGCGGCATGACCGGTGGTTTCACGCTGGGCGGTCTCCGGACATCGGTGGACTCGGAGGTCCTGCACGTCGACGGCGATCCGATACCGGGCCTGTACGCGGCGGGCCGCTGCACCTCCGGATTGTCTGCCGGAGGATATTGCAGCGGGATCTCGCTCGGTGACGGGAGCTTCTTCGGGCGGCGGGCCGGGATCAGCGCCGCCGCCACCGGGTAACCCCGGTCGGTCAGCCGTCGAGGCCGAACGCGCCCCGGTAGAAGACCATCGGACGGTCTTCTGCCGGGCATTCGAGTTCGGTCACGCGGCCGACGACGATGTCGTGATCCCCGGCGACGTGTACGTCGTGGACCTCGGCGTGGACCCGCATGAGCACGCCCGGCAAGGTGGGCGTGCCCCATCGGGACAGTTCCCAGTCGAGACCGTCGAACTTGTGCCCCCGGCTCGAACCGAACCGACCGCACAGGTCCGTCTGTTCGGCGCCGAGCACGTTGACGGTGAACCGGCCGGCGCGCCGGATGCGTGGCCAGGCCCGGCCCCGGTGATCCGCGCAGAACAGCACCAGCGGCGGTTCGAGTGAGACGGATGCGAACGACTGGCAGGCGAAGCCGACGGGACCGTCGTCGTCGAGTCCGGTCACCACGGTGACACCCGAGGCGAAACGTCCCATCGCCCTGCGCATCTCGTCGGGAGTGGGTACGTCACCGTCGAACGCACGTTCCTGGGTCAGCGACTGAATCTGCATGTGCCTCACTCCGATTCGATCCCGGGCCGCCTGGGTTCGGCGACGTCCACGAATCCGAGAGTATGGGTGACCTGCGCCACGCCTGAACCGGTTCTCGCTCAGCGGACGTTCACGCGAAATCGCGGCGCCGATCCCTGCGCCCGATGTCTGCCCGCCGGCGCGGTCCCACTGAGCGAGACCAACGGTGATTCCGGCGACCCGGCTCCCTCGCCCGGGTGGATGCGGGCACGATGGGACAATCTGCACGTCCAATTGCAGGAAGGGGGCCGGCGATGCCGAGGATTGCCAAGGCGCGGGAGGGCGCCGAACCGACATCGGACGTGCAACGCGAACGGCAGGTGCGGATCCTGACCGCTGCCGCCCGTCTCGGTTCCGAACATGAACTCACCCGGGTGCAGATGGCGGAGGTCGCGAAGGACGCGGGTGTCGCGATCGGCACGCTGTACCGATATTTCCCGTCGAAGACGCACCTCTTCGTGGCGTTGCTCCTGAGCCAACTCGAACGCGCGAAGCAACGACTGCCCGATCCACCGCCGGGCGTGGCCCCGCCGCAGGCGATCTGCGACGCGCTTGTCGTCATGACGCGCGCGATCGTCGCGCGGCCCCGCCTCGCGTCCGCCATGCTCGTGTCCAACAGCACCGCCTCCGCATCGGTGGTGCCGGATTCGGTCGAGGTGGAGCGTGTCTTCCAGGGCATCGTGCTCGCGCAGGGCGGCATCGAACAGCCCACGGACACAGATCGTGACGCGGTGCGCCTGCTGTCGATGGTGTGGTTCGGCCTGATCCTGGTGCTCTTGAACGGCAGAGTGTCGATCGAGGAGACCGAGACCGACATCCGGCGCGCCTGCGATCTGCTTCTCGTCCACATGGCGGATACAGCACCCGGACCGGTGTGACAACGCCGAAGCCCCGCCGGCCGCGGCTGCGGTGGGCGGGGCGTAGGCGCGGCGCGCGGCGCCGTGGCCGGGCAGGGCTAAACCGCGGCGCCCCTCCACGG
>NZ_JAXION010000109.1:0-14446 GCF_049311045.1 Rhodococcus sp. 7Tela_A2
GGGGGGGGGGGTGGGGTTGCGGCGCGGGGGGGGGGGCCCCCCCGCGGGCCCCCCCCCCCCGCGTCTGTCGGCTTGTGGCGCAGTTGCTGTGCGGCCGGTCTACTTCAACTCGGCCGACGACTTTCCGAGTACGCGTCGCGCGACGATGAGCTGCTGAATCTGCTGGGTGCCTTCGAAGATGTCGAGAATCTTCGAGTCGCGTGACCATTTCTCGAGCAGCGGGCGCTCCGAATACCCGTACGTGCCGGCCAGTTCGACCGCCTTGAGCGACACCGCCGTGCCGGTCCGGCCGGCCTTGGCCTTGGAAATCGACGCCTCGAGGGAATTGGGCTTCTTGTTGTCGGCCATCCACGTCGCCCGGAGGGCGAGCAGATACGCCGCTTCCCAATCTGCCTCGAGCGCCAGGAACTCGGCCGCCGCAGCATGCTGATTGTTGGCGGGAACGTCGTACGACACCTCGACGCCGGCGTCCTTCAGGATCACCCGCAACTCCTCGAGCACCGCGCGGCCGAGACCGACGGCCATGCCTGCCACGATCGGACGGGTGTTGTCGAAGGTCTGCATGACCCCGGCGAAACCCTTTTCGGCATTCACCTCGGGTGAGCCGAGGATGTTGTCCTTGGGGATGCGGCAGTTGTCGAGCAGCAGGACCGCAGTGTCGGACGCCTTGATGCCGAGTTTGTGCTCGAGCCGGGCGACGCTGAGACCCGGTGCTTCCCGCGGCACGACGAACGACTTGATCGCGGCCCGGCCCTGGGACTTGTCCACGGTCGCCCACACGACGACGTGCGTCGAGCGCTCGCCCGCGGTGACGAAGATCTTCTCGCCGTTGAGAACCCACTCGTCGCCGTCGAGCACGGCGGTGGTGGTCACCGCTGCGGAGTCGGACCCGAATCCGGGCTCGGTGATCGCCATCGAGGCCCACACCTTGCCGAAGCGCTCGAGTTGCTCATCGGTGGCGACGGCTGCGATGGCGGAGTTGCCCAGGCCCTGATAAGGGATCGACAACGTGAGGCCGACGTCGCCCCAGCAGGTCTCGATCACATTGAGGAGGCCGGCCATGTTGCCGCCGTTGAGATTTCCGGACGCTTCCGTCTTGGCCTTCGCGTCTCGTCCGAGGGTTGCGCCCGCGGTGCCTTGACCCGAATCGTTGAGGCCCTCGACCATGGCCGCCATCGTGTCGAGCTCGACGGGGTATTCGTGCTCGGCGAGATCGTATTTGCGGGAGATCGGACGGAAGATCTGCGCGGCGACCTGGTGGGCCTGGTTCGCGGAAGCCTTGAGCTTCTTGGGAAGTTCGAGATTGATCATCACAGGTTCCTTGTTCGGATCGGGCCGCTCAGATGAGGACGACGCCTTCGGCGACACCGATGGCACGCAGGTCGCGGTACCAGCGCTCGACGGGATGTTCCTTCGTGAAACCGTGGCCACCGAGCAGCTGCACGCCGTCGAGGCCGATCTTCATGCCCTTGTCCGTCGCGAGCTTGCGGGCGAGCGCGGCCTCGCGGGCGAACGACAGGCCCTGCTCCGCGCGCGATGCGCCGCGCAGGGTCACCAGACGCATGCCGTCCAATTCGATCTTGATGTCGGCGACCATGAATGCGACGGCCTGACGATTGCTGACCGGTTCGCCGAACGCGTGCCGCTCGTTGACGTAGGGGATCACGTAGTCGAGCACCGCCTGGGAGGTGCCGAGTGCGAGCGACGCCCAGCCGAGGCGCGAGAGCCGCACGGCGTCGGCGTACTGCTCGGCGCGCACGTCCGGGTTCTCGTCGCCGAGCAGGGCGGACTGCGGAACCGCGACGTCCTCGAGCAGGAGACGTCCGAGTCCGGCGGCGCGCAGGCCCATGCTGGGGTCCGCCTCGATGACGACGCCCTTGCTCTTCGCCTCCACGATGAAGAACGACGGCTTTCCGTCGAGTTCCGCTGCGACGATGAAAAGTTCGGCGCTACCCGCGGCCGGTACGAGCGCCTTGACTCCGTTGAGGCGGTAACCGCTGGGGGAGCGGACCGCCTTGGTCTGCAGGGCGAACGGGTCGAACAGAGCACGCGGTTCCGCGACCACCACCGACGCCTGGGGGACGTCCTCGCTCGCGAATGCGGGAAGGTAGGTCTGCTGCTGCTCGTCGGTGCCCCACTGGGTCAGCGCGACGGCGACACCGCTCGGGGCGAGGATCGGAAGTGCGAGACCCATGTCGCCGTGCGCAAGCGCTTCGGCGACCAGGGAGTTGGTGACGACGCCGCGTTCGGTGGCGACACCGTCGAACGCCTCGGGGACGTTGACCATGGTGATGCCGAGTTCGGCGGCGCGTGCGAGCAGGTCCGCGGGGGCGGCCGCGGCGGCGTCGGCGTCGTAGGCGGCCGGGCGAATGATCTCCGCGGCGAACTCGCGCACCGTTTCCGTGATCATCTGCTGATCGTCGGTGGGCGTGAGGTCGAAGAAGTCGGCGTTCTTCGCCGTCGTCAGGCGCTGCGGCGAACTGCCGCCCGAGACCTTCTTGAAGGTGCGGGTCGCGGCGCCGAGCGTCTTGAATCCGGTCTTCGTGGATTGGTACGTGACCCGGTCGATGGTCTGCCGGATGTTGTACCGATCGGCGAGTTCGGACCCGGTGATCCGCGTGAGAACGCGCATCGCGGCACCCATGGCGTCGCGTTTGAACGGGTTCAGACCCACGGCGGACGTGTCGCGAGGTGTGTTCCGGGGCACGCTGTCTTGCTTGCTCATGATCACCAGAGGTTTCTCGATGCGGGAGCGGACGGTGACCTATCTTACTTCTGAGTAAGGTCCGGTGTCTACTTTTCGGTAAGTTCTTTCCCGATCCCGCATCGCCACCCGGTCACCTCACGGCCGCAGGCGCCCGACCACCTCGTCCTGCAGGTGCCCGTTCGTCGCGACCGCGCTGCCGCCGTGTGGTCCGTCGGCGCCCTCGAGATCGGTGAACCGGCCGCCGGCCTCGCGCACCAGCACGTCCAGCGCGGCAAGATCCCACAGCGACACCTCCGGCTCGAGCGCGATCTCGAGCGCGCCTTCCGCCAGCAGGCAATACGAGAAGAAGTCGCCGTAGGCGCGCACCCGCCACACGTCGTCGGTGAGGCCGATGAACTGCTCGCGCACGCCCCGCTCCCGCCAGCCCGTCAGGCTCGAGAAACTCAGTGACGACGCCTCGAGTGCGCGTACCTGCGACACCGTGATGCGCCGAGGTTCTCCCGAGTCGTACGAGACGAAAGCGCCCGCGCCCGCTGCCGCCCACCACCTCCGGTTCAGGGCCGGCGCGCTCACCACGCCGACCACGGGCACTCCGTCGTCGAGCAGAGAGATCAGTGTGGCCCACACCGGCACGCGCCGAACGAAGTTCTTGGTGCCGTCGATGGGATCGACGACCCACTGGCGGCCGGAGAACACCGCGTCGCCGCCGAACTCCTCGCCGAGCACCGCATCGCCGGGCCGCTCGGCCCCGAGAACCTCCCGCATCAGCCGTTCGACGGCGAGGTCGGCGTCCGACACCGGGGTCAGATCGGGCTTGTCGTCGACCTCGAGGTCGAGTGCGCCGAAGCGGTTGCGGGTGATCGCATCCGCTTCGTCGGCGAGGCGGAGAGCAAGGTCCAGATCTGCGGTGTAGTCGGTGGGCATGCAGCAAACGCTAGCGGCTACCCTTGAAAATCGTGCACCCCGATGTTTCTGCAGACCTGGCCGAGCTCGATACGACCCTCCGCACCGTGGAGTCCGTCCTCGATGTCGAGGAGTTGCGCCGCCGGATCGACGAACTCGAGCACCAGGCCGCGGATCCCGAGTTGTGGAACAACCAGGAGCACGCGCAGAAGGTGACCAGCGAGCTGTCCCACGCGCAGGGCGAGTTGCGGCGTGTCGAGAATCTGCGCGAGCGCCTCGACGATCTGCCCGTGCTCTACGAACTCGCCGAAGGCGAAGAAGGTGACGCCGCCGTCGCGGCACACGCCGACGCCGACGCCGAGCGTGCGAGCCTGCGTGTCGACATCCAGGCGATGGAGGTGCGCACGCTGCTGTCGGGCGAGTACGACCAGCGCGACGCCCTCGTCAACATCCGTGCGGGTGCCGGTGGCATCGACGCGGCGGACTGGGCCGAGATGCTCATGCGTATGTACGTCCGGTGGGCGGACAAGCACGGCTACGGCGTCGAGGTCTACGACACCTCGTACGCGGAGGAAGCAGGCATCAAGTCGGCGACCTTCGCCGTCAAGGCGCCGTACACCTACGGGACGCTCTCGGTCGAGATGGGAACGCACCGGCTCGTGCGCATCAGCCCGTTCGACAACCAGGGCCGTCGTCAGACGTCCTTCGCGGAGGTCGAGGTGCTTCCCGTGGTGGAGACCACCGACCACATCGAGGTCGACGAGAACGACGTCCGCGTCGACGTCTACCGCTCGTCCGGCCCGGGTGGCCAGTCGGTCAACACCACCGACTCCGCCGTGCGACTGACCCACATCCCGACCGGCATCGTCGTCACCTGCCAGAACGAGAAGTCGCAGTTGCAGAACAAGGTTGCCGCGATGCGCGTGCTGCAGGCCAAGCTGCTCGAGCGCAAGCGCAAGGAAGAGCGCGCCGAGATGGACGCGCTCAAGGGCGACGGCGGCAGCTCGTGGGGCAACCAGATGCGGTCGTACGTGCTGCACCCGTACCAGATGGTCAAGGACCTGCGCACCGAGTACGAGGTCAACAACCCGTCCGCTGTGCTCGACGGAGATATCGACGGTTTCCTCGAAGCCGGAATCCGCTGGCGGATGCGGGAGGAACAGAAGTCGTGAGTGGGGGCGAGAGGCGGTCGCATGGTGTTTCCCGGGAGTAGTCTTCTCGACTGGCTCTCGAGCAACGGGCTGCTGATCGTCCTGACCGTGCTGGGTGCGACCTTGATCGCCCGGTTCGTGTCGTGGGGCGGCGGGCGGATCACCCGGCGTATCGACGAGAGCTACGAGCAGTCCGACGACCTCGTCCGGTCGGAGGCCACCAAGCATCGCCACTCGATGGCGCAGGTCATCACGTGGATGCTGATCTCGTTCATCTACATCGTCGCGACGCTGAAGGTGTTCGACCATCTCGAATTGCCGCTCGGCACCCTGGTGGCGCCGGCGACCGTGATCGGTGCCGCGCTCGGTTTCGGTGCCCAGCGCATCGTCCAGGACATCCTCGCGGGATTCTTCATCATCACCGAACGGCAGTACGGGTTCGGCGACACCGTCCAGATCTCCGTGACCGGCGCCTCCGAGGACGCGGTGGGCACCGTCGAAGACGTGACGCTGCGAGTCACGCGCGTCCGGAGCACCGCCGGCGAAGTGATCATCGTGCCGAACGGGCAGATCAACAAGGCGGTCAACCTGTCGAAGGACTGGGCGCGGGCCGTGGTCGACGTACCCATTCCCGTCAGCGCCGACATCTCCGATGTCACCGACATCCTGCGAGAGGTGGGAGTCGCGGCCTACAACGACGCCCGCGTGCGCGAACTGCTTCTGGACGAACCGAGCGTGATGGGTGTCGAGAGCCTCGAGGTCGATCAGCTGAGCGTGCGGATGGTGGCGCGCACCCTCCCCGGCAAGCAATTCCAGGTGGGGCGCCTGCTGCGTGCACGGATCGCACGTGCTCTGCGAGTCCAGGGGATTACCGTTACACCGCAACTCGGTACCGCAAGCGTCGTCGACCGGTCGGAGGCCGCCCCATGAGCGACGAGAAGCGGTTCTGGTCGCGCATCCCGTCTCACCTGTTCGGTGGAAAGGTCCGCACCGCAACGCTCGGGCTGTGTGTGCTGTGGCTCGCGCTGTGGATGCTCTACCTGTTCCTCAACCAGCCCGACAAGCCTGCCGAAGTTCCCCCGTCGGCGGTGATCATCTCCGAGACGCCCTACGTTCCGTATGTGCCTCCGGCGTCGACCGCACCGACGGCGACGACACTGCCTCCGACGGCGACCACCTATCCGTCCGGGACCGGCACCCCGCCGTCCGTGACGACGACGGTGCCGCCGAACCCGGGCGTGCCGACCGCCACGAGGACCGAACCTGCTCCGCCGGCACCCACGACCGGCACGACCACGACGACCAGGCAGATGCCCTTCGATCTGCAGATTCCGGGACTCCCGAGCGTGGACGAGCAGAGCGACACCTCGGAGACCGGTGGGCCGGAGCAGTAGATCACCGTCCGGTAACGGCTAGCATGGCGTCGTGATCCGGCTGGAGAATGTGTCCAAGTCCTACAAGACGTCCACGCGTCCTGCCCTCGACAACGTGTCCGTCGAAGTGGAGAAGGGCGAGTTCGTGTTCCTCATCGGGCCGTCCGGCTCCGGTAAGTCGACGTTTCTGCGTCTGCTGCTGCGGGAGGACCGGCCGACGAGCGGAGAAATCCACGTCGCGGACTTCCACGTCAATCGGCTGTCCGGTCGCCGGGTGCCGAAACTGCGGCAGAACCTCGGCTGCGTCTTCCAGGACTTCCGGCTGCTGCAACGCAAGACCGTCGCCGAGAACATCTCCTTCGCTCTCGAGGTGATCGGCAAACCCCGCACGGTGATCGAGCGCACCGTCCCCGAGGTTCTCGACCTCGTCGGGCTCTCGGGTAAAGCCGACAGGCTTCCCGCGGAACTGTCCGGCGGCGAGCAACAGCGCGTCGCGATCGCGCGGGCGTTCGTCAACCGTCCGCTCGTGCTGATGGCCGACGAGCCCACCGGCAACCTCGACCCGGAAACCAGCCAGGACATCATGCTGCTGCTCGAGCGCATCAACCGCACCGGCACCACGGTCCTGATGGCGACGCACGATCACCACATCGTCGACTCGATGCGGCGACGGGTCGTCGAACTCGATCTCGGGCGGCTCGTCCGCGATGAGGCACGCGGCGTGTACGGCGTCGGCCGCTAGCACCAGTCCCGCTCCGCCTTCCACCCGGCAACCGAAGGATCCCCCACCCGATGCGTGCCAGTTTCCTGTTCAGCGAGGTCACCACCGGCCTGCGCCGAAACCTCACCATGACGATCGCGATGATCCTCACCACCGCGATCTCTCTCGCGTTGTTCGGAGCCGGCCTGCTGGTGGTCCAGATGGCGGGCAAGACGCAGCAGATCTTCCTCGACCGCGTGGAAGTGCAGGTGTTCCTCACCGAAGACGTCTCCTCACTCGACCCGGAGTGCGAGCAGGAGATCTGCAGCACGCTGCGCAGCGACATCGAGAACACCGACGACGTCGTCTCGGTGCAGTACCTCAGCCGCGACGACGCGGTGGCCGACGCGACGGATCGCGTGTTCGCGGACCAGCCCGAGCTCGCCGAACTCGTGAGCGCCGACAGCTTCCCCGCATCGTTCAAGATCAAGATGTCGGACCCGGACCGGTTCGCCATGATCCAGGACGAATTCGGGACGCGACCCGGAGTCGACAGCGTCCTCAACCAGCAGGACCTCGTCGAGCGGCTGTTCGGCGTGCTCGGCGGTATCCGCAACGCCGCCTTCGCCATCGCGACCATCCAGGCGATCGCGGCGGTGCTGCTCATCGCCAACATGGTGCAGATCGCGGCGTTCACCCGCCGGACCGAGGTGGGCATCATGCGGCTGGTCGGCGCGACCCGCTGGTACACCCAGCTGCCGTTCCTGCTCGAGGCCGTGGTTGCCGCGGTGGTCGGTGCCGCGCTGGCCATCGGAGGGCTCTTCGCGGCCAAGAGCATGTTCGTCGACGACATGCTCTCCGAGGTGTACGACGCGAACATCGTCGCCCGCATCACCGACAGCGACGTTGTGTTCATCGCGCCGTTCCTCGTTCTCGTCGGCGTGGGAATGGCGGCGTTGACCTCGTACGTGACCCTTCGCCTGTACGTGCGTGAATAACGAGTTGCCGCGGTTCCTATGCTGGACTGTGTTCTGTATCGACCGTTCGAGGACCGGAAGGGCCTGTAAGTGAAGGAAAAGGGCCGGAAGGTCATCGCGACCAACCGCAAGGCACGTCACAACTACGCCATCATCGACACCTTCGAGACGGGGATCGCTCTCGTCGGGACCGAGGTGAAGAGCCTCCGGGAGGGCAAGGCATCGCTCGTCGACGCATTCGCCACAGTCGACGACGGTGAGGTGTGGCTGCGCGGACTGCACATCCCGGAATACGGGCACGGCACATGGACCAACCATGCTCCGCGCCGCACCCGCAAGCTGCTGCTGCACCGCCGCGAGATCGACACTCTCGTCGGCAAGACCCGCGAGGGCAACCAGACTCTCGTGCCGCTGTCGATGTACTTCTCCGACGGCAAGGTCAAGGTCGAGCTCGCGCTCGCGCGCGGTAAGCAGGACTACGACAAGCGTCAGGATCTCGCGCGCCGGACTGCCGAACGTGAGGTGACCCGCGAACTGGGACGACGCGTGAAGGGTATGCGCCGCTGATCGCGGTCGCCCTCGCGCTGGTCGCGGCCCTCGCGTACGGGCTCAGCGACTTCGCGGGTGGAGCCTCTTCGCGTCGTGCCAGCGCCCTCGGCGTCGTCGCGGTCACCTATCCGATTTCTCTCCTGCTCGCGTTGGCGGTCGCGCCGCTCGTGGGCGGCGAACCGACCGTGTCGTCCCTCGGGTGGGGAGCCGTTGCGGGCGTCGCCGGGGGCATCGCGATCTGGTGGTTCTATCTGGCACTCGCGTCGGGCCCGATGTCGGTGGTGTCCCCGCTCACCGCGGTTCTCGTGGCGGGCATCCCGGTGGTCGTCGGCATCTCGCTCGGTGAGCGGCCGGGCGCACTTTCCTACGTCGGCATCCTCGTTGCCGTCGTGGCAGTCGCACTCGTCAGCTGGGAATCCGACGAGACCGTCGTCGGCACGGAACACCCGCGCTTCACCGCGAAGGTGGCGTGGCTGACCGTGGGATCGGGCGTCGCGTTCGCCCTGTCGTTCATCGCCCTCGGCCGGATCGAGGAGGGAACCGGGCTGTGGGGGCTCGCCGTATCGCGCGTGACCGCGACGCTCGTCGTGTGGTGTGTCATCGGTGCCGTCTGGCGCGGCGTGGTGTGGCCGACGAAATCGATGATGCCGGTCCTGATCGGGATCGGTGCGCTCGACGTCCTCGCGAACGGTGCCCTCATCTTCGCGTACCAGCAGGGCATGCTGTCCCTCGTGAGCGTCGTCGCAGCCTTGTATCCCGCCGCGACGGTCCTTCTCGCGATGATCGTGCTGGGCGAACGCGTGGGTCGGCTCCGGCTTCTGGGCATGGTCGCGGCCGGTGTCGCGGTCGGGCTGATCAGCGTCGCCGCGTAGCTTCCTGCTCCGCAGGTCACGGTTTTCCCCCGCCTATCCGGGGTAGTCGCCCGTGTGAAGGCGCATCCGCGCGAAATCACCGGCGAGGAGGAAGACCGTATGGCGTTACGCGAGGTGGGCGAGGAAGCAACGGCGACCGGCGAGCGCAAGGCCGCGGTGACGGATGTCGCCCGGTTGCTGAGCACCGTCGGAGCCCCCTTCCTGGCGGGCGGTCCGATCGCGCGGCGTCGCCCCGTGATGGGTCTGCTCGAGCGCATGAACTCCGACGCCGCGACCGTGCGCGAGGTCGCCCGGTTGCGCGGCCGATACGGCTCCGCCCCTTTGCCGATGAACATCGTCGGCCGTGACGTGGCGGTCGTGCTGTCGCCCACCGACGTCGACCGGATTCTGCGCACAGAGGCGGATGCGTTCACCGCGGCGAACCGCGAGAAAGAGGCGGCACTCCGGCCGTTCCAGCCGCGAGGCGTGCTGATCTCGCGGGGCGAGATGCGGGCGGAGCGCCGTTCGGTCAACGAGCGTGCCCTCGACACCGACCGTCCCCTGCATGGGCTGGCAGCGCCGTTCGAGGAGGCTGTGGCCGACGAAGCCGAGCGTCTTCTGCAAACCGCCCGTTCGACGGGGACTCTCGATGCGGAGCAGTTCACGGTCGCGTGGTGGCGGCTGGTCCGCAGGATCGTCCTCGGCGACGCCGCTCGCGACGACGACACACTCACGGACGAGCTGTGGACACTCCGGTCCAACGGAAACTGGTCGTTCGCACATCCCGTCCGGCACCGGTTGCGGGACAGATTCACGCAGCGTCTCCAGCACGCCGTCGAGGCGGCGCCGAGCGACAGCCTTGCCGGCGTCATTCGGGATATGCCGGTGAGCGCGTCCGTGGACGCGGTGGGGCAGATCCCGCACTGGCTGTTCGCCTTCGACGCCGCAGGAATGGTCACCGCCCGCACCCTTGCGGTACTCGCCACACATCCGGAACACCGCGAGCGCGCCCGAGACGACATCGCGAGCGGAGACCGGACACAGCCGAGGACCCTGGATTTCGTCCGCGCCTGCGTCCTCGACACGACTCGCCTGTGGCCGACCACTCCGGCGATTCTGCGTGATTCCCTCGTCCGCACCGAATGGGAAGACGAGCGTGGCCGCTTCGCGATCCCTGCGGGAGCCGCGTTCGTGATCCTCGCGTCGGCCTTCCATCGCGATCCGGATGTAGTCCCCTTCGCCGATCGTTTCGACCCCGAGATCTGGCTCGACGGACGCGCCGAGGAGTATCCCGCTCTCGTGCCCTTCAGCGCC
Organism: Rhodococcus sp. 7Tela_A2; assembly: GCF_049311045.1. NCBI lineage: Bacteria > Bacillati > Actinomycetota > Actinomycetes > Mycobacteriales > Nocardiaceae > Rhodococcus > Rhodococcus sp. 7Tela_A2. The sequence goes on from NZ_JAXION010000109.1 coordinate 10,526, forward strand.
GGCCCGGCAGGGTGCCCCGGCCGGAACCTGGTGTTGTTCGTGACCAGCACACTGCTCGCATCGCTGCTCGACAAGGCGGATTTCACCCTCACCTCGGGGCAGCGCCTCCGCCCCGACGAGCCGCTGCCCGCGACTCTGAACAATTTCGGGCTCGAGTTTGCCGTGAAGTGAGGGCACCGCGGACGCAGAATGGACCGACGACCGGTTCGAGCCCTACGCGCACCCCGGAGATGAGCGATGACGCAAACCCCGACCCTGTCCGAGACCGTCGCGCGCAGGCTCCGTGACGAGTCGGTGGTGTGGCTGACCACCGTGAACGCGCAGTCCTCGCCGGTACCGACCCCGGTGTGGTTCCTGTGGACCGACGCCAGTTTCCTGGTGTTCTCCCAGCCCGGCACCCACAAGCTCGCCAACATCGCGGCGCACCCTCGCGTGGCGCTGAACCTCAATTCGGATGCATACGGCGGTGAGGTCGCGGTGTTCACCGGGCAGGCCGTCGTGGATGCCGGGGTCTCGGAGGACGAATGGAACACCTTCGTGGGCAAGTACGAGCGGCAGATCGCGTCCCTCGACTACACGCCGCTCGGCTTTCGTGACGATTACTCGGTCCCGATCCGGGTGACTCCGGTCCGGGTCCGCCAGTGGTAGCGGATGCGGTGTGAGCAGGCTCATTCCCTTCGGTCGGCGCTCTGCGACAATGAGAATGACAACGGACGGATTCGTCGCTAGAGTGGGTGGTCCTGCGGGGTTACACGACCTCGCAGGGACGTGCGGGGCTGAACGGTTTCGACTGCGTACGTTGAGCTAGGGGAAGCGTGTCGGTGCAGGCAAGAGACCACCGTAAGCGTCGCTGCAACCAATTAAGCGCCGAGACCACTCAGCGCGAGTACGCCCTCGCTGCCTAAGTAGCGATTGCGTCTCTGTCAGACCGGGTTTGCTCTCGACCCGGATCCTGGCATCGACTAGAGAGCTTTACCGTTCGGCTCGGTCGCGGAGTCGGATGGGACATCAAACAGCGACTGGGATCGTCATCTCGTCTTGTTCGCGGGAACGGGAGATCCAAGTAGAGACATAGCGAACTGCACACGGAGAAGCCCTGGCGAGGCGGCGGAGGACCCGGGTTCGATTCCCGGCAGCTCCACCGAAACCCCGGGTGGGAGACCTTTCGAGGTATCCCACCCGGGGTCCTTTTTTTGACGAGGGAAGGCTAGCTAGCTCGTCAGCAGATCCGTCATCTTGTCGAGGCATTGCTCGAGCCCTGCCTTCGACAGGTCGCGTGCCTGTTCATCCGCGTACCCGAACTCCGTGACGGTCAGCATTGTCCGGCCGTCGCTGCCCGGCACGAACGTGATGACGTGCCGCACGTCTTCGGGGACCCCGGGCGGGGATGCGACCCGCGTGCCCGACGCATCGGTGAAGGCGAGGTCGAACTCGAGGAGACTGGTCGGCTCGATCCTGCGGTAGGTCCAGGTATTGAACATGTCCTGTCCGCCGTACTCGGCCGGAGCGCGCATGCCGACCAGCGACGTGCCACCGACCCGGAAGTCGAGGTCCGCGACCGGCACGGTGAAACCGTGAGGTCCCCACCACCTCTTGACATGTTCCGGGTCCTGCCACGCGCGCCACACCTCCTCGGCTGGTGCGCTGAACGTGCGGGTGCTGACGACATCGAAGGAATCGGGCACGGTGCCCTCCTGTCGGGGTGGATCGGACGCGGTCGTCGGGTATGACCTGCGGGTCGGGAAGAAATCATCGGAACCCGCGGCTGTGAAAACGAATACGTGTGACCGCCGACGTCGACGGATGTTCCGCCGGCGGGTCGCTCGATGGATACAGTCGGCAGGCATGAGGACCGCCCCCGCTCCGCTGCCCCGTCTGCGCCTGGCGTCGGCCGTGTACCGATTCCGGGAAAGCCTGTTCGCGTTGCCCGCGCTCATCGTCGTCGCAGGCGTGGTCGCCGCGGAGGTGACCGCGGTGCTCGACCGAACCGTCGAGGACGCGGACTCGGCGCCGTGGACCGTGGACATGCAGACCAACGCGGCGACGTGGTTGCTCAGCACCGTCGCCGGCGCCACCATCACCACCGCGGGAGTGGTCTTCTCGCTGACGGTCGTGAGCCTGCAACTGGCGAGCAGTCAGTTCTCTCCTCGCGTGATGCGCTCGTTCATCCGGGATCGCTTCAGCCAGACCGTAATAGGCATGCTCGTCGCGACGTTCGTATTCTGCGTCCTCACCCTGCGTCACGTCGGTGGTGACGCCACGTCGCCCGCACCGAGCATCGCGATGACGGTGTCACTTGTCCTGACCGTCGCGACGGTGATGCTGATCGTCGCGTACCTCGACCGGCTTGCACACCGGCTACAGGTCGGCGAGGTGGTCCGGTCCATCAGCAACGAAGCGGACCTGGTGATCGAGGCGATGACCCGTGCGGCAGAACGGGAAGTCCCGGCCGGGCCGGTGCGGTTCGACGAGTCCGCAGACGACGTCACAGTGCTGGCCCATGCGGACGGGTGGGTCTCGCAGGCGCCGACCGAGTACATCCTCCACGCGATCCCGCCGTCGACGGTCGTGCGACTCGAGACGCGACCGGGCGCGTATATCCATCGCGGGGAAGTTCTCATGCGCATTCATCCCGCACCGCAGGACGCCGAACGTGTACGCGCCCGCCTCCTCGCCACGGTCACGATCGGCGACGCCCGAACCATGCAGCAGGATTTCGACTTCGGACTGCGGCAACTCGTCGACATCGCGTTGCGCGCGCTCAGTCCCGCGATCAACGACCCCACGACGGCAATCGAGGTCGTTCTGCGACTGGGCAGTCTGCTGCGAATCGTCCTCGTTGCACCGGAGCAGGAAGTGTCGGTGGGTGGCCCCGACGGGCGGGTGCTGGTGCGACCGTGGCTGCTCTCGCCCGACGAATACATCGGGCATGCGTTCGACGAGATCCGTCGCACCAGTGCCGGTCAGGTGCATGTGACGCTGGCGCTGATCCGGGTGTTGCGGATGCTGGTCGAGCACGTCCGTGACGCGGGCCGGCCCGAGCATGTGCCCGCCCTCGAGCGGCAGATCCGGATGGTTCTCGAAACCGCCTCCGACCGCACCGACATTCACCCGGAGGATCTGGCGCTGCTCGAGGCGGTGGCCCGGTCCGCGGTCGATCCGGCCGAGCACCGTCTCGACTGATCGACCGGCTTACGTCGGTGGGTACTCCGCGCATGCGTAGCTGATCTTGTGGGCAAGAACAGATTTCGACGGCACTGGTCGGTTGTCCGAGTGGCGCCGACGACCGAACAGAGGTAGAAAGAATAGGTCTTCTCCGGCGCGATCGCGCCGGGAGACCCGGGTACAGCCAGTTGCCCGCCTGTCTGGGGTTCTCTCCCGGAGCGGGCTTACCCGTCCTCATCGAGGCGGTTCTCCAGTCAGGCACAGAGGTCGTATCGAGCTATTGCCCTGAAAGGACCACCCGGTCGAGATGAGTGATTCCACGTTTTCAGCTATCGGCACGTCGTCTGGTTCGTCCTCGGACCCTGTTCGCCATACCAGCCGAAGCGGATCGATGAGTACAGCAGAGATCAAAGCGCGCCTCGCGGTCATGTTCGGCGACGCCGACGAGGCCTCGTCCTCCGCAGAGGATGGGGATTCCCGGTAAGTACGAAGTGGATCGGGACGTCCGGTCGCCTCACGGCGAAAGGCATATCGCAGCTCCAGCCGAACGGAACTCTGCGACGGCAACGGGATTGAGCCCGGGGGACACGGTGCCGTCCCGATCCGCCCCGTTCAACACACTCTCGTTCCGCGGTATTCCGGGTACGCGGGTGTGATCCCGATCAACAGGGACCGGCGACATCGTGTGCCGCCGACCGGTCTACTGCCACGAACACACCGGAAGGGGGGGGGGCGCGGGGGGGGGGCGGCCGGGGC
>NZ_JAXION010000110.1:0-13844 GCF_049311045.1 Rhodococcus sp. 7Tela_A2
CCACCTTTCTCGGTCTCTGGGGGTTACTTGCCCGGGGTGGTACGCGGGATGGGCATCGTGGCCGGCTCGGAATCGTCGACCGCGGCGGCGGCAGCGGGACTGCGACGCGACGCGAGGAAGCGCTTGACGACCTCGTTGAGGATGGGCAGCACCGACACGAACACGATCAGCAGGAAGATGTAGTCGACGTTGTCGGCGATGAACGTGATCTGGCCGAGCAGGTAACCCAGCAGGGTCACGCCCGCGCCCCACACGATGCCGCCGATGACGTTGTAGGTGATGAACACCCGGTACGGCATCTTCGCGGCACCGGCGACGAGCGGGGCGTAGGTGCGCACGATCGGCACGAAGCGTGCCAGGAAGATCATCGCCGGGCCGTGCCGCAGGAAGAAGCGGTGCGACTCGTCGAGATAGCTCTTCTTGAAGAGCTTCGCGTCGTCGCTCTTGAAGAGCTTGGCGCCGCCCTTGGTGCCGATGAGGTACCCGACCTGGTCGCCGAGGACCGCTGCGATCGGAATCGTCACCATCAGCACCCACAGCGGCGCGAAGGGCTCCACCTCCGCGGACTTCGCCGCCGCGATCAGACCCGCGGTGAACAACAGGGAGTCGCCGGGGAGCAGCGGGAACAGCAGACCCGACTCGATGAACACCACGACCAGAAGGCCGATGAGCATCCAGGTGCCGAACGAATTCAGGAGGTTGACGGGGTCCAGAAACCCGGGCAACAGGGCCAGATTGGTCACAGATTCCGAGGCTTCTACCAAAGTCACGTTCGCCAGGGTACCGCTGCGGGAGTGGCGGCCCGAATCGCAACACGTCGGCCGGGATCGGGCGGAACCCGGCCCGGGTATGAACCGGGCGTGTCAGTTGACATACTGCAAGGACAACAAGGGCACCTGCCACACCCCGGCGGGGTGCCGATCGACTTCTCACTGGAGGACAGCCGCTGTGCCTATCGCGACTCCCGAGATCTACGCCGAGATGCTTGCGCGCGCCAAGGAGCATTCCTTTGCGTTCCCGGCGATCAACTGCACCTCGTCCGAAACCATCAACGCCGCGATCAAGGGCTTCGCGGACGCCGGTAGCGACGGCATCATCCAGTTCTCCACCGGTGGCGCCGAGTTCGGCTCGGGCCTGGGCGTCAAGGACATGGTGACGGGTGCCGTGGCACTCGCCGAGTTCGCTCACGTCGTTGCCGACAAGTACGACGTCACCATCGCGCTCCACACCGATCACTGCCCTAAGGACAAGCTCGACAGCTATGTCCGTCCGCTGATCGCGATCTCGAAGGAGCGAGTCGACGCCGGCAAGAACCCGCTGTTCCAGTCGCACATGTGGGACGGCTCGGCCATCCCGATCGACGAGAACCTGGAGATCGCGCAGCAGCTCCTGGCCGACGCCGCCGCAGCGAAGATCATCCTGGAAATCGAGATCGGCGTGGTCGGTGGTGAAGAGGACGGCGTCGAGAACGCCATCAACGACAAGCTCTACACGACCGTCGAGGATTTCGAGAAGACCGTCGATGCGCTGGGCGCGGGCGACAAGGGCCACTACCTTCTTGCCGCGACCTTCGGCAACGTGCACGGGGTCTACAAGCCCGGCAACGTCAAGCTCAAGCCGGCTGTCCTGGCCGAGGGCCAGGCTGTTGCCACGTCGAAGCTGGGTCTCCCCGAGGGCTCTAAGCCGTTCGACCTGGTGTTCCACGGCGGTTCCGGTTCGCTGAAGTCGGAAATCGACGAAGCCCTCGGCTACGGCGTGGTGAAGATGAACGTGGACACCGACACGCAGTACGCGTTCACCCGTCCGATCGCCGGCCACATGTTCTCGAACTACGACGGCGTTCTGAAGATCGACGGCGAGGTCGGCAACAAGAAGGTCTACGACCCGCGTAGCTACCTGAAGAAGGCCGAGGCATCGATGACGCAGCGTGTCATCGAGGCGTGCAACGACCTGCGGTCCGCCGGACGTTCGGTGTCCGCGAAGTAGTCGCGAATACCGGTTCGCGTTGTACCCGGGATTACTCGCTGCAGACCTTCCACTCGTCGCCGACGAGCGCGAGATCGAAGGTGCGGTCGGTGACATCCGCCGGGCTGCGCGTCGTGTGCGCGGTGACCTGGGCGATGGCTGTGCTGTCCGTGATCTGGATGCGGTCGACGCTCGTCACCACCGGGATCGAGCCCTCCTGCACCGCGAGGTCGTGGATGCTGTCGAACTCCACCGGATCGACCGACGAATAGAAGTCGGCGAGCGACCCGCAGGTGGACGCGCGCAGCGTCTCGAGATCCCCGTCGGCAAGGCCCTGCACGAACGTACCGATGCTCGCCCGGATGCGGCTCTCCGGACTGTTGTCCGAACGGTTCTGCAGGAAGACGGCGAGCGCGACGGCTGCCACCACCGCCACGAGAACGATCACCCCGATGCCGGCAGCGATCCTCCTGCGCCTGCGGTCGTTGTCGTGGGACGGAGGAATCCGCGTCGGGGAGGGCTGCAGTTCGACGGGTGCCGGTTCGGGACGCACAGGCTGTGGCTGAGCGCGTCGGGGCGGAATGCGCGCCGGAGGCGGCTTCGGAACGTGCGCGGTGACCGGGATCTGCACCGTGGGGGCATCCGCCGCGTCGGGTGCCGGCGCGGGATCCGGTGCCGGCCGCGAGGGTGTCTCGACGTCGCCGGTGCCGGGCGCGCGGCCACCCTCCGGTACAACCTGGGAGAACCGCTCGGTCGGCGGGTCTTCGACAGCCGGCTTGTGCACGGCGGGAGACTTTTGCTCGGCGGGAGGCGCGTGCTCGGTCGAAGGCGTCTGCTCTGCGGTCGGGGTTTCCTCGACGGCTGGGGTTTCCTCGGTGGCCGGGATCTGCGCGGCGGGGGCTTTGTCGACGGGCGGTGTTTCCTCGACGGCCGACGGCTTCTCGGCCGGCGTGGGCTTTTCGGGGACTGTCGGCTCGTCCGCCGCTGCCGTGTCCTCTGCCGCTGCCGTGTCCTCTGCCACTGCCGTGTCGTCTGCCGCTGCCGAGTCGTCCGCCCCTGCCTTCTCGGACGTGGGGACCTCGGCGGTCTCGGCTTCGGGGGCCGTGCCGGGCTCGGCTGGTCCGTCGACGGTGTCGCCGCGACGCGTCGAGGAATTGTCGTGTGTGGTCGCGGATCCGGCGGCGGTGGACGCCGGCTTGTCGGTCGGTTTCTGGTCGGTGGGGTCTTCGTTGTTCGGATCGGGCACGCGCCTGCACCTCGTTCGACGGATGGGTTTCCCGGGCAGCCTATCGACCGCGGAGGTGAGACGGGCAGAATGGGCCCATGACGTCATTCGGTGATCTTCTCGGACCCCAGCCCACCCTCCTTCCCGGCGACGACGAGGCGGAGTCGGCGCTGCTCAACGGTGAGGACCCGGCGAAGGTCGCGGCCGAGCACCCCACTGCCTCGATCGCATGGGCATATCTGGCGGAAGCCGCACACGAACGCGGCGACACCATTGCCGCCTACGCGTACGCCCGCACCGGTTACCACCGTGGTCTCGACCAACTCCGCCGGAACGGATGGAAGGGTTACGGTCCCGTTCCCTACAGCCACGAACAGAACCGCGGCTTCCTGCGGTGCGTCGCCGCTCTCGCCACGGCCGCGAAGGAGATCGGGGAGACGGACGAGCATGCACGCTGCCTCGATCTTCTCGAGGACTGCGATCCCCGCGCGGCGGAAGCACTTGGCGTCGAGTAGGCGCTTCCCCTCTCGCGCCGGTGCGCGTGAGCGCCTGAAGTCGTCCGGGCAACGCCTGCGGTCTTCCGCGCTGCCGATCGTGCAGTGCGCTCTCGCCGCGGGTCTCGCGTGGTGGGTGGCCAAGGACGTCATCCATCACGGGACACCCTTCTTCGCGCCGATCGCGGCGGTGGTGTCACTCGGCTTGTCGCTCGGCGCACGGCTGCGCCGCAGCGTCGAATTGGTGTGCGGTGTCACCGTGGGGATCGGTGTCGGTGACCTGATCGTCTCGCTCATCGGATCCGGGCCCTGGCAGATCGCGCTGGTCGTCGCCATGGCGATGGCCACCGCGGTCGCGCTCAACAGCGGCCCGATCTTTGCGATCCAGGCGGGCAACTCGGCCGTGCTGGTCGCGACGCTCCTCCCGCCCGGTGAAGCAGGCGGGTTCGATCGAATGGTCGACGCGCTCGTGGGTGGTCTGGTGGGGGTCGCGGTAGTTGCACTGGTCCCCACCCACCCGGTGCGCCGCGCGCGTCGCAACGCCGCCGAGATTCTCGGGACCGCCGCGGATGTTCTGCGCAAAGTAGAAGCCGGACTGGTCGAAAACAATCCGAAACCGATCGAAGAAGCGCTTCGACAGGCCCGCGCCACCCAGCAGGCCATCGACACGATGCGGACGCATCTCAAGGGCGGCCGGGAGATCAGCCGGATTTCACCGTTGTACTGGAACAGCCGGAAGCGCCTCGCGGTGCTGACGGCCGCGGCAGACCCGATCGACCACGCGATGCGCAACGTCCGGGTGCTCACCCGGCGGTCGCTCACCCTCGTGCGCGACGACGAGATCCTCGATCCCCGGCTGGTATCGCAGTTCGATCAACTGGCCGACGCGGTCGACGTGCTCCGCGAGATGGTTCTCGCAGAGCCGGGGGACCAGCCCGACCAAGCTGCGGCCGCGCGAGTGCTGCGCCGTGCGGCGAAGCGGATGAGCCCCGACCTCGTCGAGGGAGCGGGTGTGTCGGCGACGGTCGTCTTCGCGCAGATGCGTTCGTTGCTCGTCGACTTGCTGCAGGTCGCCGGGCTCAAACGCATCTCGGCGATCGCGACATTGCCGCCGACGGTCGAGCGGCCCGCCTACGAACCGGAGTCCTGACTCACCCCGGTGGACCTAGCCGTTGAATACATGCGCATTCATGCATACGATGGCCGGGACCCTGGAAGGAGGGCCATGGGCTCCGGGCACGGACATTCACACGGCGTAGGCCACGGACACGGCGGCAGCGCAGGGCCGTCTCCGACGATCATCAAGCGGATGGCGATCGCACTCGGCATCCTGCTGGCCTTCCTCGTGCTCGAGGCCGGTGTCGGCCTGTGGATCGGGTCGCTCGCCCTGCTCGCCGACGCGGGGCACATGCTCACCGACGTCGTCGGTGTCGCGATGGGACTGGTCGCGCTGGTGCTCGCGCGCCGGGGGAGCACCGCTGCGGCCCGCACCTTCGGGTGGCACCGGGCCGAGGTCCTCACCGCGATGGTCAACGCCGTCCTGTTGCTCGGCGTCGCGGGCTGGGTCTTCTACGAGGCGATCGGCCGTATCGGCGACTCGCCCGAAGTGCCGGGACTGCCGATGATCCTCACCGCGCTGGCAGGTCTCATCGCGAACCTCGTCGTGATGGCCATGCTGCGCACCGACGTCGAGGACAGCCTCGCCGTGCGCGGCGCCTACACGGAGGTGCTCGCCGACACGGTCGGCAGCGTCGGCGTTCTCGTCGCGGGAGGTCTGGTACTCGTGTTCGGGTGGACCCTCGCCGACGTCGTCGTCGGCGTCCTGATTTCACTGTGGGTGATCCCTCGCGCGCTGCGTCTCGCGGCGGCATCGCTGCGGATCCTCACCCAGGCCTCGCCCGCCCACCTCGACGTCGAGGCGCTGCGCCTGGATCTCGCGGCGCTGCCGGGGGTGTGCGGAGTACACGACCTGCATGTGTGGACGCTGACCACCGGCATGGACGTCGCGACTGTGCACCTCGTGAGCGACCACGATCCCCAGTGGATCCTCGATTCGGCGCGCACCACCTTGTCGTCGCACGGCCTCGAGCACGCGACCGTGCAGGTCGAGGGAACGGTCGACGGCCGGCGTTGCGAGCAGGACGTGACCTGGTAGCGATTCATCCCAACCGCAGGTTCCAGCGACCGTCCCTCCCGTCGAGACGGGTTACAGCGAGGGGACGGACATCGACGCGCCAGAACGCCGACGCGGGCGCACCGAGCGCGCACAGCGTCGCTGCCCGTACCACAGCGGCGTGCGTCACCGCGACGATGCGTTCCGGTGAATCCATCAGTGACGTGAGCCAGGTGCCCGCACGCACGATCAGGTCGTGGATGGACTCTCCTCCGTGCGGGGCGGATTCCGGATCGCCGAGCCATACAGCGAGACCCGATTCCGGGACCTCTTCCATCGTCCTGCCGGTCCACCGCCCGAAATCCAGGTCGCGTAGTAGTGGTTCCACGGCTGCGGACAGGCCCAGTGCTGCCGCCGTTTCGATTGTCCGTAGTTCCGGCGCAGTGAGTGCGCGGTCGGTGACCGGCGCAGTTGCCCTCGTCAGTTCCCGTCGTCCTCGGTCGGAGACGGGCTCGTCGCTGGGAAAGGCAACGACGCGTTGCGCCTCGGTGGACGCATGGGAGATCAGAAACAGGCGGGGCACGAGAGCCATTCTCGCGCACTCTTGACAGGATGTGTCGGTGATGCCAAGGTACCCCGGTACGCATGTGCCGAGGTGTAGGCAATCCGGTGGGATACCGGAGCGGTCGCGCCACTGTAACCGAGAGCATTACCTCTTTCGGAAGCCAGAAAACTCCCTCGGCGCATGGCTTTCGGATGGGACGCGAAATCCCAGGAGGTTGCCGTGGTTGTTCTTACCCATGCCCGGGTGACATGTTGAACTCGCGTTCTCGTGCGGTCGCCGCGATCATCGTGGTCACGTTCCGGACGGCACTCGGACGGGTTTTCACGTTCCTGACCGAGCGCGCGCCGCGCCGCCTCGTGGTCACGGCGTGGTGAGCACGGCGTACGGCCTGCTGGTGGCCGGGACCACCTCGGACGCCGGAAAGTCGGTGGTCACCGCCGGGATCTGCCGGGCACTGTCGCGGCGCGGTCTGACGGTCGCGCCGTACAAAGCGCAGAACATGTCCAACAACTCCATGGTGACGATCGATCCCGACACCGGTGCGGGTGCCGAAATCGGCCGCGCGCAATGGGTTCAGGCGATCGCCGCCCGCGCGACTCCGGAACCGGCCATGAATCCGGTACTCCTCAAACCCGGCAGCGACCGTCGCAGCCACGTAGTGGTGCTGGGACAACCGGCGGGGACTCTCGAAGCCGGTGAATTCGCTGGTGGCCGTCAACACCTCGCCGATGCGGCATTCTCGGCACTGGACGACCTCCGCGCCAGGTTCGACGTGGTCGTGTGCGAGGGTGCGGGCAGTGCCGCCGAGATCAATCTCCGTGCGCACGATTACGTCAATATGGGTCTGGCGCAACACGGCTCACTTCCGACGATTCTCGTCGGTGACATCGACCGCGGTGGGGTCTTCGCGTCGATGTACGGCACGCTCGCGCTCCTCGATGCCGCCGATCAGCAGCTGGTACGCGGCTTCGTGATCAACAAGTTCCGCGGCGATGCCGCTCTGCTGAAACCGGGCCTGGACTCGTTGTCGGCGCTGACCGGGCGCCCGGTGCTCGGGGTGCTGCCGTGGCAGCGCGATCTGTGGCTGGACTCCGAAGATTCCCTCGCATTGACATCGCGTCCGAGCCACCCCGGCGACGGTGCGCTCACCATCGCTGTCGTGATGTTGCCGCGCATCAGTAATTTCACCGATGCCGACGCCTTGTGCCTCGAACCGGATGTACGAGTGCGGTTCGTCGACGATCCGCTCACGCTCGCGGGCGCGGACGTCGTGATCGTGCCCGGTACTCGCGCGACACTCGCCGATCTTGCCTGGCTGCGTGCGCGTGGCCTCGACAGGGCCATCGTGGACCATGCGCAGCGGGGCGGCTCGGTCCTGGGCATCTGTGGGGGATTCCAGATGCTGGGCGATGACATCGTCGACCCGCACGGCATCGAAGGAACGCCGGGTGCGCGGGCCCGAGGACTCGGACTACTCGCTGCGAGCACGGAATTCGGCCGCCGTAAAGTGCTGCGGCTACCGGCCGGCTCGGCGCTCGGAGCAGAGGCGACAGGCTACGAGATCCATCACGGACGCATCTGTGCCGGTGGCGACGACGAGTTCCTCGGTGGTGCCCGGCGAGGCAACGTGTTCGGCACCATGTGGCACGGCACCATGGAGGGCGACGCACTGCGCGCGGCGTGGTTACGGGAGGTTGCCTGCGCGGCCGGCCGCGAGGTTAACACAGGCACAGTGAATTTCGCCGCACAACGCGAGGCGCGGCTCGACCTCCTCGCCGACATGATCGATGAGCACATCGACGTCGACGTGCTGCTCTCGATAATGGGGGACCGCCCCACGCTGCCGACCCTGACGGGAGCATTGGCATGACCGTGCTGGTCCTCGGCGGCACCGGCGAGGCGCGTGCACTCGCACAACTGTTGTGCGACAACGGAGTCGATGTCGTGTCCTCGCTCGTCGGGCGAGTGCGCAACCCACGCCTGCCGGTCGGAGCAGTGCGTATCGGCGGGTTCGGCGGGGCCTCCGGGCTCGAAGCGTACCTGCGCACCCACGGTGTCGACGCGGTCGTCGACGCGACCCATCCTTTCGCGGAGGGCATCAGCGCCAACGCGGCCGAAGCCTGCCGCGCCGCGAGAATCCCGTTGGTGCGCTTGCAGCGTCCGGGATGGACCGACAACACCGGTGGATGGATCCGGGTGGCCTGCCACGACGAGGCCGCTCGAGTCGCGGCAGGTGGATCCGGTGTCTTTCTGAGTACGGGCCGCCAGACGCTCGATCGTTTCGTCGAACCGCTCGGGAAGCATCGGGTGGTGGCGCGGATCGTCGACCCGCTCGACGGCGAGTTCCCTCCCGGCTGGACAGTGGTGCACGCCCGCGGCCCCTACACCTTCGACAGTGAACGCACGCTGATGCGGGAATACGACGTGGATACGCTGGTCACCAAGGATTCCGGGGGCGATCTCACGCGAGCGAAGCTCGACGCAGCTGCTGACCTCGGCGCGCGGGTGATCATGGTGAACCGGCCCGTGGGGCCGCCCGGCGTGCGCACCGTGGCGACCGTGGGCGACGCGGTCGCTTGGGTCCTCGAACCGGCGGTCTCTCGGATCTGAGTTCCCAGACTTTCCTCCCCTTCCGCGGCGTGGCTCGCGTCGGGTGCGTGGGCCTGTTGCCGTGGCGTGCACCGCTGCGCAATGCCGCTGCCCGGAACGTCCCGTGGGACGAGTTCCGGCCGCGACCGTCAACGACGTCTGCGCACCGCGACCCGCACGGCGACGGCCGGTGCAACGGTCGAGACGAGTGCTCCCGCACCTACCCGTGCTGCGAGACGCGCGGTTCTCGCGATATCCGCCGGGACGGGTGCCGGGCCGTCGCCCAGGGTCCCGCGATCCTCGACGACCCCGTGATAGACGTTCGCTCCCCCGAGCGTGATTCCGAGCGCCCCGGCAAAAGCCGCCTCGACGGGACCCGCGTTCGGACTCGGATGCTTGTGCGCGTCGCGCCGCCATGCTCGGAGTGCCGCGACGGGACGCCCGCCCAGCGCCGCGGCGAGCAGTGCGGTCAGCCGAGCCGGGACGAGGTTGAGTACATCGTCGAACCGCGCCGATGCCCACCCGAATCGTTCCAGGCGGGGAGTGCGGTGCCCGACCCGGGCGTCCAGCGTGTTCGCGGCGCGATAGCCGAGCAGCCCGGCCGGACCGAGAACCGCTCCCCACACGAGCGGTGCCACGACGGCGTCCGAGGTGTTCTCGGCGACGGATTCGATTGTCGCGCGGGCGATGTCGTCAGCGTCGAGCTGAGAGGGGTCGCGGCCGACGAGATGCGTCACCTGCCCCCGTGGGGGGGCGGCGGCGCGCGCCGGCCGCCTCAACTGGTCGTCCAGGGCGCCCGCCTCGGCACCGAGGGATCGGCCCCCGAGCACCACCCACGTGGCGACGGCGACGACCGCGGTGTTGAGCAGAGGGCGGGAGCGGGTCACCCGGTCGGCCGTCCAGCCCAGTAGCCCGGTGGAGCCGACGAGCACCATCGTGAATGCGACTCCGGCGCTGCGGTTGTCGGCATACATTGTGCGTTCGACCGACCGCGCGACCTTTCCGAACCCGCTCACGGGATGCCACCGCCGCGGATCACCGAAAACCTGGTCGGCGAGGTACCCCAGCACCAGCCCTGCTGCCCTCATCGGATCGATCTCCACGCATCGAGCAGTGCGGCGGTGGTGGCGCGGTCGCGTACGGCGATCCGCACCCACTGCTCACCGAGTCCGGGGAACGTGTCGCCGCGACGCACGGCGAAACCCTGTGCGCGCAACTGCTCCCGAGTATCGGTGGGCACGGGTACCAGCACGAACGGCCCGGCGGGAGCGCCGGACACCGTCAGGCCCACATCGCCCAGCGCCTCCACGAGTGCGGCTCGGTCGGCGGCGACCTCCCGCGCGATCGTCTCGGCCTCCGACGTGGCGCGTGCCGACGCGCACGCGATCATCGCCGCCGCGGCAGGGGTCGACACCGACCACGGAGGTTGCTGCGCCGCGAGATCCGCAATCACGTCGGAGGCTCCGACGACATACCCCGCCCGGATGCCGGGAATCGCCCAGGTTTTCGTCAGCGAACGGATCACCAGCAAACCGGAATGCCGCTCGCCCACAAGCGACTCTGGCTCTCCGGCAACAGCGTCCATGAAAGCTTCGTCGACCACCACGACACGTCCCGGCCGGAGCAGTGCCCGCAACGTCCCGGCGGGGTGCAGTACCGACGTCGGGTTCGTGGGGTTGCCGACCACGACGAGATCCGCATCGTCGGGCACGGCACGGGGATCGAGGACGAAGCCGTCGCCGGCGCGCAGGATCACCCGCCGCACGTCGTGCCCGGCCGCGGCGAGGGCCGCCTCCGGCTCGGTGAACTGCGGATGCACGACCACCGGGGCACGCCATGTCCGTGCACGTGCGATGAGAGTGAAGGCTTCGGCACCGCCCGCGGTGGGCAGTACCTCGTCGACGGTTCGGCCGTGCCGGTCGGCGAGCGCGGACCGGGCGGCCCCCGGGTCCGGGTAGCGGTCCAGATCCTCGAGGGACGCGCGCAGTGCATCGTCCAGCCACGCGGGACGAGGCCGTGTCGAGACGTTGACGGCGAGGTCGACAAGTCCCGGGGTTGCTTCGCGATCGCCGTGGTGGTGCAGGTCGGGGGCGCGCAGGCGAGGTCGCGGCGGCGGTGCCGGCACAGGTGTCGCGACGCGGGCAGCCTCGGCGAACCGCTGCGCGAGTTGCGGGTGACCCGCCCAGTGGGTGTGCAGGTAGGAGGCGTGCAGCGTGGCGGTCGCGACACCGTCGGGCCGCCCGTTGAGCAACCAGCCGGGGGCAGTGCCGGGCTCGACGACGGTGCGATGGAACTCGTGTCCGGTGACGCGGGTGCCGGCGGTGGCCAGCAGGCTGTCGGTCGTGGCGATCGCGGTGCGGTAGCCCAGGGTCAGTCGGGAGGTCATCCGCGCGGACGCATCGAGCGCACCGACCATCTCGGCGCCGTCGACGTCGCGGCACAGGTACAGCAGACCGGCGCATTCGGCGACGGTCGGTACACCGGCGGTGATCGCAGACCGGAGATGTTCACGCAGAGGCGCGTTCGCGGAGAGATCCGCGGCGTGGACCTCCGGGAATCCGCCACCCAGATAGATTCCGGTGGTGCCGTCCGGAAGCTTCTCGTCGCGCAAGGGATCGAAGGTGACGGTGCGGCATCCGGCGGCCCGCAGCAGTTCTTCGGTTTCGGTGTAGCGGAAGGTGAAGGCGCGGCCCCCCGCAATCGCGACGACCGGACCGGCCTCGCCGTGGGACACCGACGTGCCGCTGGACACCGACTCGCCGGGCTCCCACGACCGGCCGTGCACACCCGGTGCCGTCCGCGCGATCCGCACGAGTTCGGCAAGGTCGATGTATTCCGCGATCCGGTCGGCGAGCCGATCGAGTTGCCCGGCCGCCTCCGCGCGCTCGTCGGCGGGGATCAGGCCCAGGTGCCGGGAGGGAGCCGAGATTCCGTCGTCGCGGTGCAGTACCCCGAGCACCGGGATGCCGGTGGGCTCCAGCGCCGCGATCACCTCGTCCGAATGACGCTGGGAGCCGGCCTTGTTCAAGATCACCCCCGCGATGCGGGTCCCGCGGTCGTACGACGCCATGCCGTGCACGATCGCCGCGATCGACCGCGATGCGTGCGACACGTCGACGACGAGGATCACCGGCGCGGTCAGCAACGACGCGACGTGTGAGGTCGACGCGTAACCGTCGGTGCCGAGCATTCCGTCGTACAACCCCATGACGCCCTCGACCACCGCGATGTCGGCGCCCGCAGCACCGTGCAGGAGCAGCGGTGCCACGAGATCTTCGCCGACGAGATGCGGATCGAGGTTGCGGCCGGGGCGTCCCGTCGCCAGTGCGTGGTAACCGGGGTCGATGTAGTCGGGGCCGATCTTGTGTCCCGAGACCACCATTCCGGTGCGCCGCAGGGCCGCCATCAGCCCTGCGGACACGGTGGTCTTACCGTGCCCGGAGGCCGGCGCGGCGACGACGAGGCGGGGAAGGGCTACCACTGGTTTGCTCTCACCACTCGATTCCCCGCTGGCCCTTCTGGCCCGCGTCCATGGGGTGCTTGATCTTCGTCATCTCCGTGACGAGGTCGGCGATGTCGAGCAGTTTCGGGTCGGCGCGACGTCCCGTGATCATGACGTGCTGGTGCCCGGTGCGGTGGGAGAGGGTGTCGACGACCTCGTCGATGTCGATCCAGCCCCAGTTGATCGGGTAGGTGAACTCGTCGAGCACATACAGTCCGTGCTGCTCCGCGGCCAGACGTCGCCGGATCTCGCGCCACCCTGCGAGCGCATCGGCGGCATGGTCCTCGTCGCTGCCCTCCTTGCGCGACCACGACCAGCCCGAGCCCATTTTGTGCCATTCGATCGGACCGCCCGCGCCACGCTCGGTGTGCAATTCGCCGAGGATTTCGAACGCGGTCTGCTCACCGAGTCGCCACTTGGCAGACTTGACGAACTGGAACACGGCGACCGACCAGCCCTGGTTCCAGCCGCGCAGGGCAAGCCCGAATGCAGCCGTCGACTTCCCTTTGCCGTCACCGGTGTTGACCATGAGCAGTGGACGGTTGCGCCGCTGGCGGGTGGTGAGCCCGTCGTCGGGCACGATGTCGGGTTGTCCCTTCGGCATCAGGCGGCCCTTCCTCGAACGATTCCGGTGAGTGCGTCGGCGTGTACATCGCCGACATGCACGTACTCGGCTCCGAGTCGCTCGGCGAGCCGCCCCGCCAGTCCCATGCGGAACCGGCCCGTTTCGGAGTCGACGACTACCGCGGAGATTCTCTGTGCTGCAATCACATCTGCCGCCGCGAGGGACCTGTTCACGGCATTCTCGCCGGACGTGGCGCGACCGTCGGTGACGACGACGAGCAACGCGCGCCGATCCGGGTCGCGCAACCGGTGCCGCCGAACGGTCTCGGCGGATTCGATCAACCCCTCCGCGAGCGGTGTGCGTCCGCCGGCGGGAAGGTCGCGAAGGCGTGCGGCGGCCACGTCCACCGAACTCGTGGGAGGGAGAGCGAGACTCGCGGCGGACCCCCGGAAGGTGACCAGGCCGACGGTGTCGCGGCGGCGGTACGCGTCGAGCAGCAACGACAGGATCGCGGTCTTCACCTGGGTCATACGCTGTTTCGCGGCCATCGACCCGGAGGCGTCGACGCACAGGAGCACCAGGTTTGCCTCGCGACCCTCGATCACCTTGCGTCGCAGTTCCCGAAGCCCGCCCGGCCCGGCTTCCTGCCCGCCCGAACGGGAGCGGGCATTCGCGCGGATAGTCGCGGGGAGATGGATCGGGCCGGAATCGCCGCGATGCTCACCGACCGTGCGCCCGGTGGTGGTGCGTGCCCGTGAACGCCGGCCCGGCGCGCCCCGCCCCGGGGGGGTGGGGGGGGACAGCCCGGGGGGGTTCCGGGCGCCCG
>NZ_JAXION010000111.1:0-13634 GCF_049311045.1 Rhodococcus sp. 7Tela_A2
CGCCGCCCCCCCCCCCCCCCCCCCCCCCCCAAACCCCCGGGGCGGCGCCCCTCGGCGAGTGGGCCCGGTGACACCGGTTCCCGGTTCTTGCGCTCCCCTTCGACCGTCACGCGACTTTTTTACCGTGCCGGTGCGAGTTCGGGCTGTTGTGCCTGCGCGCCGGGAACCGCTTGCCCGTTCTGTCCCGCCCCGTTCTGTCCCGGTACCCGGTTCTGCGTCGTCTGCTCGGAAGGAGCGTTGTCCTCGACGTTTCCGCCGGAGTCCTCCTCGTCCTGTTCAACGCCGGAGTCCGGACGCGAGGGCACGGTCGGGCGTGTGGTCTGCGGCGCGACTCCCGGTACCGGAATCGTGACGCCCGGGAAGATCTCCACGTTCTGGGTGGTGATCTCCGGGATCTCCGGGATGGTCGGAATGGTGCGGGAGGTTTCGGGCGCCGTCGTGGTGGGCTTCGCCGTTTCCGACGCCGTCCACGAAGGCACACCTGCCACACCCGAGATCGCTCCGGGCTTCGGGAACGATTCGACCTCGGTGCCCTGGAGAGCGCCGTCCATCGAGTCCTTCCAGATATCCGACGGCAGACCCGAGCCGTAGATCATCCCGCCCCAGCTGTTCTCGAGCGGGAGGCCTTCCTCGGTTCCCATCCACACGGCGGTGGACAGCGACGGCGTGTAACCGACCATCCATGCGTCCTTGTTCGACCCGGTATCGCCGAGCTGTGCGGTACCGGTCTTGGATGCGGACGGGCGGCTCCCGGCGAGCGCGTGCCCGTTGGAGTAGGCCGCGATCGGCATCATCGCGGCGGTGGTGTTGTCGGCGACGACCTCGTCGACGACCTGCTCGCCGACCGGGCTGCCGCGGTCCAGCAGGACCTCGCCCTCGGACGTGACGACCTTCTGCACGAAGTACGGCTCGTGGTACCGCCCGGAGGCTGCGAGCGTCGCGTAGGCGGATGCCATGTCGAGCACGCGGGACTGGTACTGGCCCAGCACGATGCCGTAGTTGGGGCCGGCTCCGTTCGGCTCGGTGAGCGTCTCACCGATACCCGGAACCTCCTTGGGGATGCCCAGCTTGTGTGCCATGTCGGCGATCGCCTGCGGGCCGTCGTCCATCTCGAGCATCATCCGGTAGAAACTCGTGTTCAGCGACCGCTTGAGCGCCTCCGCGATGGTGCATTCGCCACACGACTGGCCTTCGACGTTGCCGATCTTGATGCCGTTGACTGTCAGCGGACCGCTGTCGTAGGTCTTGGACAGCGGCACACCCTGATCGAGGTTCGCGGCGAGACCGAACACCTTGAACGACGAACCCGTCTGCAGGCCCGCGCTGGCGAAGTCGTAACCGATACCGCTTTCACCGCCGTAATAGGCACGCACCGCGCCGGATCGCGGATCGACCGAGACGACGGCCGTGCGCAATTCCTCCGGTTCGCCTTCGAGGTTGGACCGCACGGCGTCGAGTGTCGAGGCCTGTGCCTGCGCATCGATCGTCGTGGTGATGTCGAGTCCCGCGGTGTTGAGCAGGGTCTCGTCGATTCCCTCGGATGCCAGTTCCCGCAGGACCTGGTTCTTGATCAGGCCCTCGGGACCGGAGGACTGGTCGCCGTTGTCGAGTTCCGCGAGCGGGACGTACGCGGGGTACTCCATGCCTGCGCGGTCGGCGGAGTTGAGGGTGCCGGCGGCCACCATGCCGTCGAGCACGTAGGTCCAGCGCGACTTGGCGCCCTCGGGGTTCTGCTCGGGGTCGAGCAGCGACGGCAGCTGAATGGACGACGCGAGGACCGCGCCTTCTTCGACGGTCAGTTCGTTGACCGGCTTGCCGAAGTACGCGTTCGACGCGGCGGAAATCCCGTACGCGCCGCGGCCGTAGTAGATGGTGTTGAGGTAGGCGGCGAGGATGTCGTCCTTCGACCACTGATTCGCCATCTTCACCGAAAGAACGAGTTCCTTCATCTTGCGGGTCAGGCTGCGCTCGTTGCCGACCAGAGCGGTCTTGACGTACTGCTGCGTGATGGTCGAACCACCACCGGCGCTCTCGCGGCCGAGGATGTTGTCGCGCGCGGCCCGCGCGAAACCGGACGCCGAGAAGCCCGGGTTGGAGTAGAAGTCGCGATCTTCCGCGGCGAGCACGGCGTTTCGCACGTGCAACGGGATCTGGTCGAGTTCGACCTCGTGGCGGTTGCCTTCCGGCGGAATCACCTTGGTGATGACACCGGTCCCGTCGGAGTTGTAGATCGTCGCAGCCTGGTTGGTGACGAGCTCACCCGGACGCGGCACGTCCTGTGCCACGTACGCGAGCATGAAGGCGAGCAACGGGATGAGGATGCCCGCGGCCACGACGCCGTAACCGACACGACGGATGGTGCGCCAGGGGATCTTTCTGCCGCCGCCGCTTCCGTCACCCCCACGACCGCCCCCCCCCCTGCCCCGCCGGCTGGGCCGCGCCCGTCCGCGCCGCGCGCCCCCCCCCCCCCCCCGCCCCGCGGCGGCCGGGCCGGGGTCGGACGGACCGCCCTGGGGACCGCGTGCCGCGTCGGGACCCTGCGGCGGGGCCGGCGGCCCCCCGGCCGGGGGGGGGTTGTGCCCGGGGGGGGGCCGGCCCGCCGGGGGGCGCGGGGGCGGGGGGGGGCCCCGGGGGGGGGCGCTGGGGCCCACGTCCCTGGGGAGTGTTGTGGCCGGGAGCAGGCGGGAACTGCTGGGTGCGCTGCGGAGGGTTCGCTCCCGGCGGCACCGGACCTGCGCCCGGTCCGCGAGGCGGCAGGGCGTTCGGGTTCTGGGCGTTCGGGTTGGACGGCGCGGGACCCCGGCGCGGGGGATACGGCTGTCCCTGGGGAGGCTGCTGCGGCCGCCCCTGCGGGAACGGCTGGGGAGGGTACGGCGGACGGCCGCCGGACTGCGGCGGCTGAGGCTGGCCGGGCCGGCCCTGGGGGCGCGGCTGAGGCGGCAACGGTCGTCCCTGGGCGGGTCCCCCTTGCGGCGCCGGTCGCTGCTGCGGCGGCGGCCCTGCCGGGTTGTCCCGGTGAGGCGGATCGGACCTGTTGCCCTCGGGTTCGTTGTCGGGGGAACTCACGTACTCATCTCCAACTGTTTGCGCGACGCGTGACGCCGCATCTTCGAATGCCCGTCCGAAGACGGGCACGCGAGGATTGGTTCGTGCGGGCGGTATGCGGGAAGGAACTTCATCGGGCAGCGTTCGCTCACGTCGTCCGGCGCCCGTTCACTCGCTCGCGGTGCGACGGTCCTGCCCCGTCGTCCGGCGACGTGGGCGTTTCGGGGCCGGTTGCGACCCCAGGACGTACGACTGCACCAGGTGATTCCAACTACACGTGCGACATACCTCGACCACATGGACCGAGAATTCCTCCTGGCTGGCGGCCAGGCGGGTCAGCTCTTCGGGCGTTCGGGCCGACCCGGACACCGGGCCGAGCTTTTCGCCGAAGACCCACGAGACGAGGGTCACCTGCTCCTTGCGGCAGATCGGGCAGGTGACGTCGCTGCCCTTGCCGTGGAACTTTGCTGCCCGGAGCAGGTAGGGGCCGGCGTCGCAGACTTCGGCCACACCGCGCCGCCCCGAGTAGACCTCGGCAAGCAGCGACCGACGCTGCAACGCGTAGTCCACCACCTGCCGCTGAATTCGCACGGACCCCAGAGTACGTGCGCCGGGGCGACAGGTGGGTGCGGAGTGGTAACAGCAACCCTGTGACGCGCGGCAATCTCGGCCCCGCCGGAGGTGCCCGCAACAACCGAGGGCCGTCCGGGAACCGCTTTCCACCTGGACGGATGTTCCGGATGATTTCACCAAGGCGTATCGTCGTTTATATCGGCGCGATATAGTTTTGTGTCGTATCCATCGGTTGGTTCACTCGGACAAGGAGGTGACTCGTGCTGGAACTGGCTATCCTCGGTCTCCTCCTCGAGTCGCCTATGCACGGGTACGAGCTGCGTAAACGCCTCACCGGGCTCCTCGGGCCGTTCCGTGCCTTCTCCTACGGGTCTCTCTATCCGACTCTGCGACGCATGCAGGCGGACGGGCTCATCGAAGAGGATTCGGGAGTTCCCGGGACCGTCAAGCGACGCGCCCGGCGCGTGTATCGGCTCACTCCGGCGGGGCGGGAACGCTTCACCGAACTGGTCGCCGACACGGGACCCCAGAATTACACCGATGACGGATTCGGTGTGCACCTCGCTTTCTTCAGTCGCACCCCCGCCGAGGCGCGGATGCGAATTCTCGAGGGCAGGCGCCGCCAGGTCGAGGAGCGCAGGGAAGCGCTCCGCGACGCGATCGGACGGGCCGGCGGCACCTTGGACCGCTACACCCGTCAACTCCATCAGCTCGGCCTCGAATCGAGCGAACGCGAAGTGCGGTGGCTCAACGAACTGATCGCCGCCGAGCAGTCGACAGCAGCACGCAACAAAGAAGGAGAACCCGACCATGGGTGAGAACAGCACCGCGGTGCGCGTGGCCATTGTGGGCGTGGGGAACTGTGCCTCGTCCCTGGTCCAGGGCGTCGAGTACTACAAGGACGCGGACGCCACCGCTTCCGTCCCCGGCCTGATGCACGTGGAGTTCGGCCCGTACCACGTGCGCGACGTCCAGTTCGTCGCCGCATTCGATGTGGACGCCAAGAAGGTCGGATTCGACCTGTCCGAGGCGATCCTCGCGAGCGAGAACAACACCATCAAGATCGCCGACGTACCGCCGACCGGCGTGACCGTGCAGCGCGGCCACACTCTCGACGGCATCGGCAAGTACTACGCCGAGACCATCGAGGTCTCCGAGGCCGAACCCGTCGACGTCGTGAAGGTCCTGAAGGACGCCGAGGTCGACGTCCTCGTGTCCTACCTCCCCGTCGGCTCGGAACAGGCCGACAAGTTCTACGCACAGTGCTGCATCGACGCCGGTGTGGCGTTCGTCAACGCGCTGCCCGTGTTCATCGCGTCCGACCCCGTGTGGGCCAAGAAGTTCACCGACGCGGGTGTCCCCATCGTCGGCGACGACATCAAGTCGCAGGTCGGTGCCACCATCACCCACCGCGTGATGGCGAAGCTGTTCGAGGATCGCGGCGTCGTGCTCGACCGCACCTACCAGCTCAACGTCGGCGGCAACATGGACTTCAAGAACATGCTCGAGCGTGAGCGTCTCGAGTCCAAGAAGGTCTCCAAGACCCAGGCCGTCACGTCGAACCTCACCGGTCCCCTCGCCGGCAAGGTCCACGACCGCGACGTGCACATCGGTCCGTCCGACTACGTGCAGTGGCTCGACGACCGCAAGTGGGCGTACGTGCGCCTCGAAGGCCGCGCCTTCGGTGACGCTCCGCTCAACCTCGAGTACAAGCTCGAGGTCTGGGACTCGCCGAACTCCGCCGGCATCATCATCGACGCGATCCGTGCGGCGAAGATCGCCAAGGACCGCGGCATCGGCGGACCGATCCTTCCGGCTTCCGCGTACCTGATGAAGTCCCCGCCGGTCCAGATGGCCGACGACAAGGCTCGTAACGAGCTCGAGGCCTTCATCATCGGCGCCGACGCCTGATTCTCACGCTCTACCGGATGTCACATTCGGGCAGTACGACGACTGCCCGAATGTGACATTCTGCTTTTTCGGATCGGAGGAGCGTCACACCATCCGGCGGACCACCGACAGCGGCAGCACCTTCATCGCGAAGCCCAGCGGCACCCAGGGCCACGCGGGCACGTAGGCGCGGGCAGGCTCTTTCTCGATCGCGGCCGCCAGTGCGCGACATCCCGTTTCCGTGTCGACGATGAACGGCACGTTCTTCACCTTCTCGTTGATCTCCGACCGGATGAAGCCCGGGTAGATCGTGCTCACACCGATTCCCGTGTTCGCCAGGTCCGCCCGCATCCCCTCGCCGAGCGACGCCACCGCGGCCTTCGAAGCCGCATAGGTGGTCATGTTCCTCGGCATTCCGCGGAGAGCGCTCATCGACGAGATGAGCGCGACGTGCCCGGCGTTGCGCGGTCGCATGAGTTCGAGCGCGGCTTCGCTCTGCGCGAGGGCACCGAGGAAGTTCGTGGTGGCCGTCTGCGCGTTCGCACGAAAATAGCCGGTGCCCAACGGTTGTCCCTTGCCGAGACCCGCGTTGACGATCACCCGGTCGAGACCTCCGAGTTCCTCGTCGAATTCACGGAAGACGGTGAAGACGTCGTCGTGCCGGTCGACGTCGAGAGCACGCAGCGTCACCGTGATGTGCGGATGTTCGGCGAGCAACTCGGTACGCAGTGCCTCGAGCCGGTCGACGCGCCGCGCAGCGAGTGCGAGATTTCGTCCCCGCGCCGCGAACTCGCGCGCCATCCCGGCACCGAGGCCGGAACTGGCACCGGTGATGAGGATGTTGCGTCGTTCCGGTCGGCTCATCGCACTTCGCTTTCGATTCGGTCGATCAGCGCGTTGCAGCGCGTATCGAGATAGCCGACGATGACCCAGAAATCCTTGAACGCCGGGTTGGTGGTCTGGCCGTGGTGGTAGCGGTAATAGATCTGCTGCGCGATGACGGCGAGCCGGAACAGGCCGAACACCTCGTAGAAACCCCAATTGTCCACCGGCAATCCGGTTTTCTCGGAGTAGTAGTCGACGATCTCCTGCCGGGTGAGCATCCCGGGAAGGTCGGAGGGCTGCCGCTTGGTCGCGAGCAGCATCGGATCGTCGTCGGCTTGCACCCAATAGGCCAGGGACGAACCGAGATCCATCAGCGGGTCGCCGACGGTGGCCAGTTCCCAGTCGAGAACCGCCAGCGGTGTGCACGGATCGGTCTCGTCGAGCACGACGTTGTCGAGGCGGAAGTCACCGTGGACGACCGTTTGCGCCACGTCGGCGGGCTGTGCTCGATCGAGCCAGGTCCGCACCCGGTCGAAGTCGGGAACGTTGTCGGTGCGGGCCTTCTCGTACCGTGACGACCACCCCGCCACCTGGCGGGCGACATATCCGGTGCCGCGGCTGAACTCGTCCAGTCCGGTCGCGGCCGCGTCGACGCTGTGCAATTCGACGAGCAGATCGACGATCCGCAAGCAGAGGCCGCGGGTCTGTTCGGGCGTGAGTGCGAGATCCGTCGGCGGATTCGTGCGCAGGATCGTTCCGGGTACGCGTTCCATGACGTAGAAATCACTGCCCAGGACGCTGTGGTCGGTGCACAGGCCGATCATCGTCGGGACGTACGGGTAGACAGGGGCGAGCAGCGACTGGATGCGGTACTCGCGCACCATGTCGTGGCCGGAGGACGGTTTCGCGCCCACCGGTGGTCGCCGGAGCACGAGATCGCGGTCCGGGTACCGCAGCAGATAGGTGAGATTCGATGCGCCACCCGCGAACTGGTGGACCGCGGGAACGCCGTCGATGCCGGCATGTTCGGAGAGCCACGACGCCACCGCGGCGACGTCGAATGCGTCTTCCTCACGCACATCGCGCGCGTTGTCGGGAAGAGTCGTCACTTCTGCCGTACCCCGTCCTGCTTGTACTTGCCGAGTTCGCCGCGCGCGATCAATCCCTGATGGACCTCGTCCGGCCCGTCGGCGAGACGCAACGCACGGGCCGCCGTCCAGGCTCCGGCGAGAGGGAAATCGTCGGACAGCCCTGCGCCACCGTGGATCTGGATCGCGAAATCGACGATCTGCTGCGTCACGCGGGGCGCCGCGACCTTGATCTCGGAGACTGCCGACCGGGCACCGGCGAGACCTTGCGTATCGAGCAGCCATGCCGCGTGGAGAACGAGCAGCCGCAGCTGATTGATCGCGATGCGGGCGTCGGCGACGCGCTCACGATTACCCCCGAGGTCGATGAGGGGTTTGCCGAACGCGGTGCGCTCGAGGCCGCGACGGCACGCGAGTTCGAGAGTGCGCTCGGCGAGGCCGACGAGACGCATGCAGTGGTGGATACGGCCGGGTCCGAGTCTGCCCTGGGCGATCTCGAATCCTCGGCCGGGGCCGGCGATGATCGCGTCGAGCGGCAGCCGCACATCGGTGAACGACACCTCGCCGTGCCCTGCGGGCTCGTCGTAGAACCCCATGGTCGGCAACATGCGTTCGATCGTCACGCCCGGGGTGTCCACGGGAACGAGGACCATCGAATGCCGTTGGTACTTGTGAGCTTCCGGATCGGTCAGCCCCATGAAGATCAGGACCTTGCAGTCCGGGTGCCCGATGCCGGTGCTCCACCACTTGCGCCCGTTGAGCACCACCTGGTCGCCCTCCACCACGGCGGTCGCGGCCATGTTGGTCGCGTCCGACGAGGCGACACCGGGTTCGGTCATGCAGAACGCGGAGCGAATCTCGCCGTCGAGCAGGGGGCGGAGCCACTGATCCTTCTGGGCTGCACTGCCGTAGTGGTAGAGCACCTCCATGTTGCCCGTGTCGGGCGCGGCGCAGTTGAACACCGCGGAGTAGAACGGCGAGCGTCCCATTTCCTCTGCGAGCGAGGCATATTCGACGTTCGACAGACCGGCGCCGAGTTCCGCGTCCGGAAGGAAGAGATTCCACAGTCCCTGGGCGCGGGCAGCGCGCTGGAGTTCGCGGAACTCGTCGCTCACCGCCCATGCGTCTGCACCGGAAGTGTCCTGGCGCTGGGCTTGGGCGACGCCGCGGGCGGCGTGCAGGCGGGCTTCCACCGGCGCGACCTCGTCGGCGATGAACGTGCGGAGCCGCTCGAGATAGTCGCGGCTGCGGTCGGACTGTCCGAAATCCATGTGCGCCTTCCGTAGGAACGGTAATGAGCAATGCTCAGTTAGGCTAACCGGATGAGCACCCCGCGACAAGAGGTCGGCAAACGCCGACGGCTGCCACCCGAGGAACGACGCCGGCAACTCGTCGCGATCGGTCTGCAGGAACTCGCGACGCGCCCCATCCACGCGCTCTCCATCGATCGTGTCGCCGACATCGCCGGAATCTCCCGCAGCCTGTTGTTCCGGTACTTCCCGACGAAACAGGACTACTACGTGGCGATCGTCGGTTCCGCCTCGCGCCGCCTGCTGCGCGCGGCGGTACCCGCCCCGGGCGACCCCGATCCGCTACGCGCGATTCTGCAGGCGTTCGTGTCGTTCATCGACCGGCACGGCGACAACTACCAGACCTTCTTCCACGGCGGATACGGGTCCGATCCGCAGATCCGCGAGATCCACGGTTCGATGAAGAACACCCTGGTCGATCGCGTGATCTCCGCGCTCGGGTGCGCGGACGGCTCGCTCACCCGGATGCGGCTTCGGGGATGGTGGTCGCTGGTCGAATCCCTCGCAATCGACCGGCTGCACGAACCGGGGCTCTCCGTCGACGATGTGGTCGACTACGTCAGCACGCTCCTGCCCGCCGTCCTCACGCCGGACGACGAGCTCACAGCCCCGGAATCTGGATCGTGACCCCGGGGAACACCTCGATCTGCGGCGGGACGGGCACGGGTAGCTGAACCGGCGGTGCCGGAATCGTGATCGGCGGAAGATTCGAGAAATCCGGAAGCCGGAACCCGGGGACGGGGGCTTCCGACTCGGGCTCCTCGATTCCCGGGTCGGCCGGTACGCCGGCCTGACCGCCGATCGGTGCCGGCCACGGGAAGCTCTCCACCTCGGTACCGGCGAGGGCGCCGTCCATCGTGCCCTTCCAGATGTCCGCCGGCAGGCTCGACCCGTAGATCGATCCGCCCCAGCTGTTGGTGATGGGACCGGCGTCGGGTGTTCCGATCCAGACCGCTGTCGACAGGGACGGGGTGTATCCCACCATCCACGCGTCCTTGTTGAGCCCGGTGTCGCCGAGCTGCGTGGTGCCGGTCTTCGCCGCCGAGGGGCGGCCCCCGGCCAGTGCATGTCCGCGCGAGTGCGCCGCGATGGGCAGCATCGCCTGCGTGGCATTGTCGGCGACGGCGGGATCGATGCGCTGTTCGGCGGGGGAGGCGGGCCGATCGAGAAGTACCACACCGTCCGCCGTGACGACCTTCTGCACGAAGTACGGCGCGCGGTACGTCCCGGACGCGGCGAGCGTCGCGTACGCCGATGCCATGTCGATGACCCGGGACTCGTACTGGCCGAGCACGATGCCGCCTTCGGGAGGCCCGTTCGTCGTTCCGAGGGTGGTGCCTTCGACGCCGGGAATGGTCTTCGGGATTCCCGCCCGGTGTGCGATGTCGGCGATCTTCTGCGGACCGTCCTTCATCGACATCATGAGCCGGTAGAAGCTGGTGTTGAGCGACCGCTTGAGTGCTTCCGCGATGGTGCACCGCCCGCACGATTCGCCCTCGACGTTGCCGATCTCGAGGTTCCCGATCTTCAGCGGTGAGCTGTCGAACTTCGCGTTCAGACCGATCCCCTCGTCGAGTGCCGCGAGCAGGCCGAACACCTTGAACGACGAACCGGTCTGCAGGGGCGCCTGCGCGTAGTCGAACCCGGCGCCGTCCTCACCGCCGTAATAGGCGCGTACGGCACCGGACCGGGGGTCGATCGACACGACCGCGGTGCGGAGGTCGGGGTTCTCGCCTTCGAGCGTGCGGCGCGCGGAGCCGACGGCAGCCTCTTGCGCGACGGGGTCGATGGTCGTGGTGATGCGCAGGCCCTCGGTGTTGAGAACCTGCTCGCTGATCCCGGCCTGAGACAATTCACGCAGGACGTGGGACCGGATCAGGCCCTCCGGTCCCGTCGCCTGACTCGCGAGCGCGAGCGAGTTCGACGGCACGGTGTCCGGGAACACCTGGGTGGCGCGCTCACCTTCGTCGAGCACGCCCATACCCACCATGCCGTCCAGCACGTAGTTCCAGCGTGCCTCGACGGCGAGGCGGTTGTACTCGGGATCGAGAGTCGACGGGGTCTGGATCACGCCCGCGAGCACGGCCCCTTCGGACACCGACAGCTCACCGACGGGCTTGCCGAAATATGCCTGCGACGCCGCCGCGATTCCGTATGCGCCGCGCCCGAAATAGATCGTGTTGAGGTACGCCTCGAGGATCTCGTCCTTCGACCATTCGCGGGCCATCTTCGTGGAGATGACGAGTTCGCGCATCTTCCGGTCGAGAGTGCGGTCCGCGCCGACCAGGACGTTCTTGACGTACTGCTGCGTGATCGTGGAACCGCCACCGGCGCTTTCCTTACCCATGACGTTGTCGCGGGCCGCGCGGGCGAAGCCTGTGATCGAGAAACCCGGGTTGGTGTAGAAGTTGCGGTCTTCGGCCGACAACACCGCGTCGCGGACGTGCACGGGCACGTCGTCGATGGTGATCTCGACGCGGTTCCCTTCGGGCGGCACGACCCGCGTGATCTCGGTCGTGTCGTCGGCGGCATAGATCCGCGCGATCTGGTTCGTCTTCAGGTCGGCCGGACGCGGAACCTCTGTCGCCGTGTACGACGACATGAAGAACCCCGCGGGCACGATCACCAGAAGCGCGACGACGGCGAGCACTACCCACCGCACGATCCGCCACCCACTCGAGCGCGCGGACTTTCTAGAACCGTTCCTGCCGGTTGTGTGCCTGTTCGAGGAAGTCACTCGTATCACTTTCTCCGGAATCCGGGCGGGCAGGGCAATCGCACCCGACTAGGAATGGTACGGAAGTGCCCGGCACAGATGATCTACGAGCAGATCAGGAGCCGGTGCGCCGCCAAGCCCGGAACGCGAACCACCACGCCACCGCGAAGCCGAGGAGCACCAGCGACGGCACGATCCCCGGCGCCGAAGTACGCATCTCGGTCACCGCGCCGACCACCGCCAGCACGGTGAAGACGGTGAGAAAGCCCAGGAGCATCTCGAGTCGCTGCCGTTTCGGAAGACGTTTCACGACTTGACGCCACCTGCGGTCAGACCCGAGATGATCCGGCGCTGGAACAGCAGAACCATGATCACGAGCGGCACCATCACGAGTGTGCCGCCGGCCATGATCGACGCGTACGGGGTGACGTACGGGTCGGTTCCGGTGAAGCGGGCCATCGCGACCGTCACCGGTGCGGTGCGTTCGCTCGAGAGCTGCGACATCAACAGGAACTCGTTGACCGTCGCGATGAACGCGAGGATCGCGGTGGTGAACAGCGCGGGGGCCGCCAGCGGCAGCATCACGAGGCGGAAAGCCTGTCCGCGGGTGGCACCGTCCATCCGCGCGGCCTCTTCGAGTTCCCAGGGAAGCTCGGAGAAGAACGACGTGAGGGTGTACACGGTCAGCGGCAGCACGAAGGAGATGTTCGGGATGATCAGGGCCTGATAGCTGCCGATCCAGCCGATGTCGGTGAACAACTGGAACAGCGGCGTGACGAGTGCGACGACCGGGAACATCGACGCACCCAGGATGATGCCCGTGACGAAGTACTTGCCACGGAAGTCGAACCGTGACAGTGCGTAGGCGGTGAACACGCCGATGAGCAGGGCGATCGCGGTGGTCGCACCCGCGATGATCACGCTGTTGAGCAGTGCGCGCGAGAAGTTGACCTTGGCGGCGGGATCGAGTGCGTCCGCGAAGTTCTGCAACGTCGGGTTCGACGGCCACAGGGAGGTGCTGAACGTCTCCCGCGGATCCCTCAATGCCGTGACGATCATCCAGTAGCACGGAGCGAGGCCCCACACCACGATGATCGCGACCCCGACGTAGGTGCCGAACGAGCGCAACCGGGGCTTGGACGTGCGCGCGGCGGTCATGCGACCTCTCCCTTCCGCTGTTTCTCCTGGGTATCGACGGCGTTGGCCCCCAGGAACCGGACAAGGACGAATGCGCACGCGAAGATGATGAGGAACGTGATCGTCGACAGCGCCGACGCCGAGTTCGCACCCTGCCGCATCTGGTCCACGACGAGCACCGAGATCGTCGACGTCGCGGGATTGGAGCCCATCATGATCGCGGGCAGGTCGTACATACGCAGCGCGTCCATGGTGCGGAACAGGATCGCGACCATCAACGCGGGCTTGACCAGCGGCAACGTGATCTGCGTGAAGCGTTGCCACGCGTTGGCTCCGTCAACCTTCGCTGCCTCGTACACGTCCGACGGGATCATCTGCAGACCGGCGAGGATGAGCAGCGCCATGAACGGCGCGGTCTTCCAGACGTCGGCGACGATGATGGCGAAACGGGCGGGCCAGGGATCGGCGGTCCACATGAAGTCGGTGCCGAGCAGTTTGTTGGCGATACCGTCGTTGGCGAAGATGAAGAACCACAGCTTGGCGGTGACGGCCGTGGGAATCGCCCACGGCACCAGGACCGAAGCGCGCAGCAGGCCGCGGCCGCGGAACGACTTGGCCATGACCAGCGCCATCGCGAAACCGACGACGGTCTCGAGCGAGACGGTGACGACCGTGAAGAAGAACGTATTGAAGATCGACTGCCAGAACTGGGAGCCGAGCGTCCCCGGGGGACACGGGATCGTGCCGGTGGCAGTGCCGCAGGTCTGGGTGATCCAGCGCGTGTAGTTGTCGATCCCCACGAAGCCGCCGGTGACGAATCGACCGGTCTCGGGATCGAGGGTCTTCGCGTCGCCGTGTACCGACATCCACACCGCTCGCCCGAGCGGATACAGGATGATGACGGCCAGGACGATCATCGACGGAGCGACGAACATCCAGATCGGTATCGTGCGTCGCTTCTTCACCACGGGTACGGGCGCGTTGGGCCCACGATGCCGCCCACCGACATGCCCGGCGGGCGGGGCCGGCGGGCGGCGCCCGCCGGGGGCT
>NZ_JAXION010000112.1:0-13556 GCF_049311045.1 Rhodococcus sp. 7Tela_A2
GGACATCGTGCGGCTGGCCGACTGGGCGCGGATCCACGGCTTCCGGATTCGGCCGCGGGGGGGGGGGGGGGGCGGGGGGGGGCCCGCGGGGGGCCCCGCCCCGCCCGGGCGCTACTTCGGCGGGGACTTCCGGAACCGGATCGACCGGTGCCGGGTTCTACTCAGTACTTGTCGACCGACGGTGCTTCGGGGAGCGGGTAGCCCGACGCGCCGACCGTCTCCTGGAACGCAGATTCCCATGCTCCGCTGGAGATCATCTCTTCGATCGCGTCGTTGATCGCGGTGCGCGACTCGTCGTCGCCGAGGGCGACGCCGATGCCGTAACGCTCCTCGGTGAACGGCTCACCGACGACCTTGAACTCGCCGGGGCTCTGTGCTGCGTAGCCGGCGAGGATGATGTCGTCGGTGGTCACCGCATCGACGGCCCCGTTCCGCAGCGCCTCGACGCATGCCGAGTAGGTGTCGAATTCCTGCAACTGGACGTCCTGCGCGTAGGTGTCCTTGACCTTCTGCGCCGGGGTCGAACCTGCGACCGAGCAGAGACGCTTGCCACCGTTGAGCGAATCGGGGCCGGTGATGTCGGTGTTGTCCGAGCGCACCAGCAGCGACTGGCCGGCGACGAAGTACGGGCCGGCGAAGTCGACCTTCTCCTTGCGGGAATCGGTGATCGAGTAGGTCGCGACGACGTAGTCGACCTCACCGTTCTGGATGAGCGTCTCGCGCTGTGCCGACGGGGCTTCCTTGAACTCGATGTTCTCTTCCGAGACGCCGAGCTGGCCGGCGATGTACTTCGCAACCTCGACGTCGAACCCGGTGAAGGTTCCGTCGGGGTTGCGCAGGCCGAGCCCGGGCTGATCGAACTTGATGCCGACGGTCAGGTTGCCGTTCTCGGCAGAATCCGACACGCTGCGCGTCTCGTCGCCGCCGCAGGCCGTCGCGGTGACGGCAAGGGCAATCATGCCGATGCCCAGGCGGATCGAGCGGGACAGTTTCATCGAGTACCTCCGGTTTGCGGGTGTCGTGCGGGTGGAAACGGCGCGGACATCTCCGCACCGGCGCTTGCAGGGACCTCACGGGGCAGTACGCCCACGAGGTCGGCTCAGTGGCTGAGGATCTTGCCGAGGAAGTCCTTGGCGCGATCGGAACTGGGCGAGGTGAAGAAGCTGTCCGGGTCGGTGTCTTCGACGATCCGGCCGTCCGCCATGAACAGCACCCGGTCGCCGGCCTTGCGGGCGAAGCCCATCTCGTGGGTCACGACGACCATCGTCATGCCCTCCTTCGCCAGCGAGGTCATGACGTCGAGGACTTCCTGAACCATTTCGGGATCGAGCGCCGACGTGGGCTCGTCGAACAGCATCACCTTCGGGTTCATGGCGAGCGCCCGCGCGATGGCGACGCGCTGCTGCTGGCCACCCGAAAGCTGCGCGGGGTACTTGTCGGCCTGGTTGGCGATGCCCACGCGTTCGAGGAGCCGCATGCCGGTCTCGCGTGCGTCGTCCTTCTTCATCTTCCGCACCTTCACGGGCCCGAGCGTCACGTTCTCGAGGATCGTCTTGTGGGCGAAGAGGTTGAAGGACTGGAACACCATGCCGACGTCGGAACGGAGCTTCGCGAGAGCCTTGCCCTCGGCGGGAAGCAGCGTGCCGTCGACCCGAATCTCTCCCGAGTCGATCGGTTCGAGCCGGTTGATGGTGCGGCACAGTGTGGATTTTCCCGATCCCGAGGGACCGACCACGATCACGACCTGCCCACGAGGGATTTCGACGTTGATGTCCTGCAGCACGTGAAGGTCGCCGAAGTGCTTGTCGACTCGGGAGAGGGAGATCATCGAGGTGGTGCTGTCCGAGTTGTCGGACGGCTTCTCCGTCCCGGCTGCCGGTGATGTCATGGGGAGACCTTATGCGGTCCGCGCGCCGATTCCTCGCATTTCGGGCCGTGGAGTGAATGCTGTCACGGAAAATTTACGGCCGCCACCGGAACAGACCGGTTCGTCGGTCGCCCGGCGTCACCGGCGGGAAGACCCCTCGTCCGCGTGAGCTACCCTGAGACGTGTCACTGATCGACGAGAATGTCTCCCGCGCCGCTGCCCGGACCTACGAAGTCCGCACATACGGCTGCCAGATGAACGTGCACGATTCCGAGCGACTGTCCGGATTGCTCGAGGACGCCGGTTTTCATCGTGCTTCCCCGGGAACGTCCCCTGACCTCGTTGTTTTCAATACGTGCGCAGTCCGGGAGAACGCCGACAACAAGCTCTACGGCAACCTCAGTCATCTGCGGCCGGTCAAGGACGAGAACCCCGACATGCAGATCGCGGTCGGAGGCTGTCTCGCACAGAAGGACCGCAGTCTCGTCGTCCAGAAGGCCCCGTGGGTCGACGTGGTCTTCGGCACCCACAACATCGGGAACCTTCCGGCGCTGCTCGAGCGGGCGCGCCACAATCGTCGCGCCGAGGTCGAGATTCTCGATTCCCTCGAGGCCTTCCCCTCCACGCTTCCCGCCAAGCGGGAGTCGCCGTACGCGGGGTGGGTGTCCATCTCGGTCGGATGCAACAACACCTGCACGTTCTGCATCGTGCCGTCGCTGCGGGGCAAGGAAGTCGACCGGCGTCCGGGCGACATCCTCGCCGAGGTCAAAGCCCTCGTCGACGAAGGTGTCCTCGAAGTGACGCTGCTCGGGCAGAACGTCAACTCGTACGGCCGGTCCTTCGCCGATCCCGAACAGCCCCGCGACCGCGGCGCCTTCGTCTCGCTTCTGCGTGCGTGCGGTGACATCGAGGGTCTCGAGCGTGTGCGGTTCACCTCACCGCATCCGGCGGAGTTCACCGACGACGTCATCGAGGCGATGGCGCACACACCGAACGTCTGCCCGCAGCTCCACATGCCGCTGCAGTCCGGCAGCGACCGGATCCTGCGGGCGATGCGCCGGTCCTACCGCAAGGACCGGTTCCTCGGCATCATCGACAGGGTGCGCGCCGCGATGCCGCACGCGGCGATCACCACCGACATCATCGTGGGCTTCCCCGGCGAGACCGAAGAAGACTTCCAGGACACCCTCGACGTCGTCGAACAGGCACGTTTCACCAGTGCGTTCACCTTCCAGTACTCGAAGCGCCCCGGCACCCCGGCAGCCGAGATGGACGGCCAGGTTCCCAAGGCAGTCGTCCAGGAACGCTACGAGCGGCTCATCGCACTCCAGGAGCGCATTACCCTCGAGGCGAACCGCGAACTCGTGGGTACCGAGGTGGAACTGCTCGTCGCCGCCGGGGAAGGGCGCAAGAACGCCGAGACCGCGCGCATGAGCGGGCGCGCACGCGACGGGCGCCTCGTGCACTTCCGTCCCGAAGGCAACATCGACACCGCTGTCCGTCCCGGCGACGTGATCACAGTCGTCGTCACCGGGGCGGCGCCGCACCACCTCATCGCCGACAACCCGATACTCACCCACCGCCGTACCCGTGCCGGAGACCATTTCGAGCAGGGCAAACTCCCCAAGACTCCGCCGATCGGCGTGGGTCTGGGCCTGCCCACGATCGGTGCTCCTGCCGACCTCCCGACCCAGATGGGATGTAACGCATGACCGAGGAGATCCGTGCCGGCCTCGAGGCCGCCGAACGGAACGCCGCCAAAGAGATCGATCCCGGTGCGCGTGCGATGGTCGTGGCGATCGCAGTGCTCGTGCTGCTCGGCTCGTTCGCTCTGCCGCACGCGGGTTCGGCGAACGGCTGGGAGGTGCTGGCTTTCGCCCCCGACGCCGTGACGCAGGAGATCGCCCTCCCGTCCCGGCTGTTCGTGTGGTTCGCCCTGATCTTCGGCGGACTCGGCTCGATCCTGGCGCTGCTCACCCGCAAATGGGTGCTGGCCTGGGTGACGCTGGCAGGTTCGTCGGTCACACTCGTGTTCGGGATGCTCTCGATCTGGACACGTCAGACGCTGCCCGTCGAGTCGGTGGCGAGCGGCCCGGGCTTCGGAGTCGTCCTGGGCTGGTTCGCGATGATGGTGATCGTCTTCCACTGGGCACGCGTGGTGTGGGCGCGGACGTCCGCACAACTCGAAGCAGAGAGCGACCTGCGTCGCGTCGTCGCCGAAACCCCCCCCCGGGGGGTGTCCCGCCACAGGTAGAGACCCCCGGCCGCAACCCCCGCCGGTGCCCCTCCCGATCCCGGGTGGGGCACCGTCGTTTGTCCGTCACAGTTCGCCGACGGCGCCTTCTGCGGCTTCGGCCCATTCACGCCACTGCGAAGCCTGCGCCAAGGCCTGCTCCGCTTCCTTCTCGCGGCCGTTCGCGGTCGCCTTGGCGGCTTGGTCCTCGAACTGACGCACCCGCTCACGGAACTGCGCGGCACGGGCGAGAGCTTCGGGGTCGGTGCGGCGCCACTCCGACTCGGAGGCGTCTCGGACGCGCTTCTCGATGGCGCGCAGGCGGCCTTCGAGGTCGTGGGTGCGCTCGCGCGGCACCTTGCCGATCGCCTCCCACTTGTCCTGCAGTTCCCGCAGTTGCGCCCGCGCGGCCTCCACGTCCGTGGACGGGTCGATCGTCGCGGCCTTCTCGAGCAAGGCTTCCTTCGCGCGCGCGTTCTCCTCGAACTCGGCCTCGCGCTCGGCGTTCGCGCTGTTGCGCGCCGCGAAGAACACGTCCTGCGCGGCCTTGAAACGCTTCCACAGCTGATCGTCCGCTTCGCGCGGCGCCCGGCCGGCGGCCTTCCACTCGGCGAGCAGGTCGCGGAAGGTGGCTGCAGTGGCGCCCCAGTCGGTCGAGTCCCGCAGCGACTCGGCCCGCGCGACCAGCTCTTCCTTGCGGCTCTTGGCGGTTGCCCGCTCACGGTCCAGTTCGGCGAAGTGTGCACCGCGACGACGGTTGAACGCTTCGCGGGCCTTCGAGTACCGGCGCCACAAGACGTCGTCGATCTTCCGGTCGACCCCGCGGATGGACTTCCACTCGTCGAGGATCTCGCGGAGCCGATCGCCCGCCGCTTTCCACTGCGTCGACTCGGCACCGATCGTCTCGGCTTCCGCGGCGAGCGCTTCTTTCCGTGCGGTGCTCTCGGCGCGCTGTTGTTCCTTCTCGTGCTTGGCGGCGACGGCAGCCTGCTCCGACGCGGTGATGATGTCGGCGAGCCGCGCGGAGAGCGCGTCGAGGTCTCCGATCACCGCGGCCGTCGGGAGGGATTCGGCCAGGGCTTCCGCCGCGGCGCGTGTCTTCTTGATGTCACCGGTGCCGGAGGCGAGCCGCGTCTCGAGGATTGCTACCTCGGTGGCGAGATCGTCGTATCGGCGCCCGAAGTGGGCGAGGCCTTCTGCCGCGTCACCGGCTTGCCACGAACCGATGCAGCGTTCCCCCTCGGCGGTGACGACCCACGCGGTGCCGTCTTCGTCGACCCGGCCGAACTTGCTGGGATCGCCGGCCGGCACCGAGGGCATGTGTGGATGGCTCTGGGAGGTGACGGGGTGCGGCTTGGGGTGCGAGCCGGTGCTCTGGACGCCGGCGGTCGCGGCAGCCTTCACCGGGCCGGGACGCGGGGCACCCGGCTTGGGCGGTCCGGGCCGGGGTGCATCGCCGGGCGTCCGCTCCACTGCGGGTTCCTGTGCATTCGGGTCACTCATCAGTACCTCATCTCTGCCGCGCGGCACGGCTGCCTGGTCGCATCGTTCTACCGCAGGTCGGGTCGCGGGAGTCCGTGACCACACATCCGCCCCCTATTGAAACAGGTCGTGGCGGTGCAGGGCGCCGGGTCCGGTCGACTACCGTTGCCGGTGTGTTGATCGCCGGGGCCTTCGTGCCCTCCCCACCGCTGCTCGTACCGGAGCTCAACGGTCTCGCCGTGGCCGAAACCGATGCCCTGCGCCGTGCGGTGCTGGACGTCGCCCGCGAACTCGCTGCGGTCCCCGAGTGGCTCGTCGTCGGCACAGGAGATGTTGCTGTCGAGGTCCCCCCGACAGCACGCGGCACCTTCCGCGGGTACGGGGCGGATGTTCCTGTCGCGCTGGGACCGGGTGCGCGTGGCGAGCCCGATCCCGATCTCCCGCTCGCTGCTCTCGTCGCCGGATGGCTTCGAGACCGCGTGGCTCCGGAAACCCTCGTCGACGTGCACATCCTGGCCGAAGACGCCGACCCCGCGACGTGCGCGAAGCTCGGCCGCCTGGTGCGCGAACGGCTCGACGCCGACTCCGTCCCACGGGCGCTGCTGGTGGTCGCGGACGGTCCCGCGACCCTGACGGACAAGGCGCCGGGAGCGTTCGACCCCCGATCCGGGAACGTCGACTCGGAGCTTGCGACGGCGTTGGCCTCGGGCGACCCCGACGGTCTGGCGGCGTTCGACCCGGCCCTGTGCGCCGAGATCCGGCTGGCCGGCCGCGCGGCATGGCAGGTGTTCGCCGCGGCGTTCACTCGGGCGCCCGCCTCTGCGGCGGTCACCTATGCCGAGGCGCCGTACGGCGTGGGCTACTACACGGGGCTGTGGCGCCCGTGACCGGCGGGACGGTACTACGACCGATCGCTGTCGTCGGTCCCACCGC
Source organism: Rhodococcus sp. 7Tela_A2 (assembly GCF_049311045.1). Taxonomy (NCBI): domain Bacteria; kingdom Bacillati; phylum Actinomycetota; class Actinomycetes; order Mycobacteriales; family Nocardiaceae; genus Rhodococcus; species Rhodococcus sp. 7Tela_A2. Next base: position 6,516 of record NZ_JAXION010000112.1, read on the forward strand.
GACCGGCAAGTCCGACCTCGGCCTGGACCTCGCGGACACGCTGGGCGGCGAAATCGTCAACATCGACGCGATGCAGCAGTACCGCGGCATGGACATCGGAACCGCCAAACTTCCCGTCGAGGAACGGCGAGGGATTCCGCATCATCAACTCGACGTTCTCGATGTCTCCGAAACGGCGACGGTCGCCCGTTATCAGGTTGCCGCGACAGCGGATATCGAAGCCGTACTCGCCCGGGGACGCGTCCCCGTGATCGTGGGCGGCTCGATGATGTACGTCCAGGCGTTGCTCGACGAGTGGCAGTTCCCCGCGACGGACCCGCAGGTCCGCGCCAAGTGGGAGGCAGTGCTCGACGAGGGCGGGCCCGCAGCCGTGCACGAGGCGCTACGCCACGCCGACCCCGTCGCGGCTGAGACGATCCTTCCCACCGACGGCAGACGGATGGTGCGTGCACTCGAGGTCGTCGAACTCACCGGCATGCCGTTCGCCGCATCCCAGCCGACGATCGGTGATCCCCGCTGGGACACCGTGATCCTCGGCGTCGACCGCGAGACCGGGGAACTGGACGACCGCATAGCCCGCCGCACCGACACCATGTTCGACCGCGGGCTCGTGGACGAGGTCCGGACGCTGGCCGAGAACGGATTGCGCGACGGCGTCACGGCCCGCCGCGCCATCGGGTACGCCCAGGTTCTCGAGTATCTCGACGGCGGGTACGACCTCGCCCATGCTCGCGAACGTACGTTCATCGGGACCCGCCGTTACGTCCGACGCCAGCGTTCGTGGTTCCGGCGTGATCCGCGCATCCACTGGCTCGACGGCGGCGATCCGAAGCTCACCGAGTCCGCGCTGCGTGCCGTGCGGGACGCCGAGACCGGTGTGACGCCGAGAACGGTGTGACGCCGAGCTCTCGGATGACGCCGGACCGTCGCTGACGGCCTGTCCTCGATAAGGTGACCGGCATGGAGTTCAGCAAAGGGCACGGCACCGAGAACGACTTCGTGATCCTCCCCGATCCCGACGCGCGGTTGGATCTCGCGCCCGAACGGATCGCGGCGCTGTGCGACCGCCGCCGCGGGCTGGGCGCCGACGGTGTTCTCCGTGTCGCGCGCACCGGAGCCCTCGTGTCCGCCGGGGTGCTACCCGAACTCCCCGAAGGCACCGGCGCCGACGACTGGTTCATGGACTACAGGAATGCGGACGGGTCGATCGCCGAGATGTGCGGCAACGGGGTCCGGGTCTTCGCGCACTACCTCACGGCCCACGGTCTCGAGACCGGGCGGGACTTCGTGGTCGGCAGCCGCGCGGGCGGAAAGCCGGTTCAGGTGCATGCGACCGGACCCGTCTTCGGCGAGGTCACCGTGGACATGGGACTCGTCCGGCAACTCGGCACGTCCACCGCAACGCTCGACGGCCGCTTCTACAGTGGAATCGGCATCGACGTCGGAAACCCGCACCTGGCGTGCGTCGACCCCGCTCTGACCGAGTCGAGTCTCGCAGCGCTCGATCTGACTGCGCCCGGGTTCGACCCGGGGTTCTTCCCGCAGGGGGTCAACATCGAGTTTCTGACGCCGATCCTCTCCGGGGCGGTGCACATGCGAGTGCACGAGCGCGGTGTGGGGGAGACCCGCTCCTGCGGAACCGGAACCGTGGCCGCCGCGGCTGCCGCGCTGAACTACGACGGCAGCGAGGAAGGCGTGGTCCAGGTGCGTGTGCCCGGCGGCTCCGTAGAAGTGCGTATCGAGCAGGGCCGTGCGTGGCTGCGGGGTCCCTCGGTCCTCGTCGCGAAGGGTGAGCTTGCAGACGACTGGTGGTCGTCCCTCCGGTGACCTGGCCTCTCCCCGGTGGAGGCGGCAGAAACTCGAATGCATCGATTCGGGCTTCATGGGAACATGGAGACGTATGACAAACACATCGCACACCCACCGTGCCACCACAGAAGACAGTCCCGACGATGCGAACACCGCACACGGAGACTGGACCGTCGACGATCCGTCCGTCGGCGAGATGCAACTCGACGATCGCGCCGCCCTTCGGCGCGTCTCCGGGCTGTCCACCGAACTCGAAGATGTCACCGAGGTCGAGTACCGCCAGCTGAGGCTGGAGCGGGTCGTGCTCGTGGGTGTCTGGACCGGCGGTACGTCCGCGCAGGCCGACGCGAGCCTCGCCGAACTCGCCGCGCTCGCGGAGACTGCCGGCTCGGAGGTCCTCGACGGACTGATTCAGCGTCGCGACAAACCCGACGCCGCGACCTACATCGGCTCCGGCAAGGCGGAGGAACTCCGTCAGATCGTCCTTGCCACCGGCGCCGACACCGTCATCTGCGACGGTGAGCTCACCCCTGCGCAGCTGACAGCGCTGGAGAAGGTGGTCAAGGTCAAGGTCATCGACCGGACGGCGTTGATCCTCGACATCTTCGCGCAGCACGCGACGTCGCGCGAAGGCAAGGCACAGGTCTCCCTCGCACAGATGGAGTACATGCTGCCCCGCCTGCGTGGCTGGGGTGAGTCGATGTCGCGCCAGGCGGGCGGTCGTGCCGGCAGCAACGGCGGCGTCGGTCTGCGCGGTCCGGGCGAGACCAAGATCGAAACGGACCGTCGGCGTATCCGCGAACGGATGGCGAAGCTGCGCCGCGAGATCAAGGGTATGAAGGCAGCGCGCGACACCAAGCGGACCAGGCGGCTGCGCAACCGGATTCCGTCGGTGGCGATCATCGGTTACACCAACGCCGGCAAGTCCAGCCTGCTCAACGCGCTGACCGGCTCGGGTGTGCTGGTGCAGAACGCTCTCTTCGCGACACTCGATCCGACGACCCGCCGGGCAGCCCTGCCCGACGGCCGCGAGTTCGTCCTGACCGACACGGTCGGGTTCGTCCGGCACCTCCCGACCCAGCTGGTCGAGGCATTCCGGTCGACGCTCGAGGAGGTCGCCGACGCCGATCTGCTGCTGCACGTCGTGGACGGTTCCGATCCGATGCCCACCGAGCAGATCAAGGCGGTGCGCGAGGTCGTCACGGAGGTGTTGCGCGAGAGCGACACACCGCCGCCGCCGGAACTGATCGTGGTCAACAAGGTCGATGCCGCCGATCCGGTGACGTTGACCCAGCTCCGCAGCCTGCTCACCGATGCGGTGTTCGTCTCCGCTCGCACAGGCGAGGGCATGGACGAATTGCGCACGCGGCTCGCCGGCGTCCTCGAGGACCCCGACGTGGAGGTGAAGGTGCTCGTTCCCTACACCCGCGGAGACCTGCTCGCCCGTATCCACTCCGACGGGCAGATCCTGGACTCGGCACACGAATCCGACGGCACGCGTGTGCATGCCAGGGTTCCGATGGCGCTCGCCTCGGCATTGGGCGAATACGCCGCCTGATGCGCGGTGTGCGCAGCTCGGCTGCGGGGGTCCCGCTCCTGCTTGCCGTCGTGCTCGCGGCGCCGGCGGGTGCAGACGACGGACAGGTCCCGTCGGCCGGGGTGGTACCCGAGGTGCTCTGCACCCCGAGAGACCCCGCACTCGCCGAACTGTCGGGTCTGGCGGTGCTCGGCGGACGGCTGTTCGCGACACCCGACGCGGGCCCCGACGAGAGAATCGTCGAACTCGATTCCGACTGTGCTGTGGTGCAACGGTTTTCGGCTCCGGTCGATCCGTACGACGTCGAGGACATGGCAGCCGGGACCGACGGCAGGTTGTGGCTCGCGGACCTCGGCGACAACTCCCGTAACCGGCAGACCGTGGCGCTCGTCTCGCTCCATCCCGAGTCCGGCGCAGGCGACCTGTATCGCCTCCGCTACCCGGACGGTCCCCAGGACGCGGAGACTCTTCTCGTGTCGGCCGACGGCGAGCCTGTCGTCGTCACCAAGTCGCGTTTCGGGCCGCGCGGGGTCTACCGGCCGGCCGGCGCCCGCACCGTGACCGAACTCGAGTCGCCCGGGCCCACGGATCTCGATCGGGTCGGCACTCTCGCCCTCGGCCCCACCGAGACCCCGGGCGGACCGATCCCGGGAGCGTCCTCGTCGATGATCACCGGGGGAGCCGTCAGCGAGGACGGAACGGTCGCGGCGGTACGGACCTACACGGACGTGTATCTCTTCCACGCACCGGACCACGACATCGTCGCGGCGCTGTTGTCCGGCCCGGACCTGCGGATCGCCGTGCCCGGAGAACCACAGGGCGAGGCGATAGCGTTCACCGCGGACGGTGATCTGCTGACGGCGTCGGAGGTGGACTCCGCCACCGGGGAACAACCCCCTGTCCGGATCGTGCGCGGGGTCACAGACCTCTTCGTCGCCGACAGCCCCGAGGACGCCGGCGACGAAGAGTTGTCGACCGCAGTGTTGCCCGTGGTGGGCGCCGTGGCTGCGGCGGTGGTCGTGCTCGCGCTCGCAGCGGTGGTGACGATCAGGCGTCGAGGTCGGTAGCCACCAGTTTCGCCACCTGATCGAGAACGGCGTCGTCGTCGCACGTGACAGTCACCTCGGTGCCCTGAGAGGCGCCGAGCGTCATGATCATCAGAGCCGAACCGGCATCCACCGGCTCGCCTCCGGCCACGGAGAGCGTCACGGGAACACCCGAGGCGACCACGGCCTCGGAGATGATTCCGGCGGGACGGGCGTGCAGGCCGATGGACGAGCCGACGGCGACGGTGGTGCTGGGCATGGGATCTCCTTCGATCGCGAACGGGACGGGTTCAGGAACGGACTGCGGTGGGCTGAGAATCGGACTTGTCGGCGATGGCGTCGGTGGTGTGGGTGACTTCCTTGGCGATCGTGACGGCGATTCCTGCCACGATCGTGCCCGCCACCAGTGCCACGAGGAACCACACCACGTGATCCATCGCGAAGAGGACGAACAGTCCTCCGTGCGGGGCGGACAACGTGACGCCCGTGGCCATGACGAGGCCGCCGGTGAGAGCCCCGCCGAGCATCATGGACGGGATCACGCGGAAGGGGTCCGCCGCTGCGAACGGGATCGCGCCTTCCGAGATGAAGGATGCCCCGAGCAGCCATGCGGCCTTACCGTTCTCGCGTTCGGCCTCGCTGTAGAGACGCGGCCGGATCTGCGACGACAGCGCCATCGCGAGCGGCGGGACCATACCGGCAGCCATGACCGCGGCCATGATCTGCAGCGACGCGAGGTTGTTCACGTCCAGTCCCGCGACGGCGAACGCGTAGGCGGCCTTGTTGACCGGCCCTCCGAGGTCGAAGCACATCATCAGGCCGAGGATGACGCCGAGCAGTACTGCCGAGCCTCCGGAGAGGCCGTTGAGCCAGTTGGTCAATCCCGAGGTGATCGCCGCGAGCGGGCGTCCGAGCACGAGGAACATCAGGCCGCCGACGATGAGGCTCGCGAGCAGCGGAATGATCACGACGGGCATCAGGCCCCGAGCCCAGGCAGGCAGCGGGATGCGGGCCACCCACAGCGCGGCGAAGCCGCCGATCAGGCCGCCGATCAGGCCGCCGATGAACCCGGCTCCGACGAAGACGGCGACGGCGCCGGCCGTGAAACCCGGTGCCAGGCCTGGTCTGTCGGCAATCGCGAACGCGATGTATCCGGCGAGAGCCGGCACCAGGAAGGAGAATGCCAACGACCCGATCTGGTACAGCACCGCGCCGAGATAGGTTGTCAGGCCACCGTCGGGGAGATTGGTGAGGCTGTTGTCGAGGACGATGTCGGCGGCGAAGTCGCCGATCTCGTGTCCGGCGAGAAGGAAGCCGAGTGCGATGAGCAGGCCGCCGGCGGCGACGAACGGGATCATGTAGCTCACGCCGGTGAGCAGGATCTGCCGCAGGCGGGTGCCCCAGCCCAGATCGGATCCCGTGTCGCCGCCTTCCGGTGTCGCGGCGGACGTGTCGGTTTCCACGGTGCGGGCCGATGGATCGGACGCGGCGCGCAGCGCCTCGGCGATCATGACGTCGGGTTCGTTGATCGCGCGTTTGACTCCGGAGGCGATCACGGGCTTACCCCCGAAGCGTTCGCGTCCCTTGACTCCGACGTCCGTCGCGAAGATCACCGCGTCCGCGTCGGCGATCGCGGAGGCGGGAAGCGGTGTGCTGCCGCTCGAGCCTTGCGTCTCGACGCGCAGGGTCACTCCGGCGCGTTCGGCGGCAGCGGTCAATGCGTCTGCGGCCATGTAGGTGTGGGCAATACCCGTGGGGCACGCGGTCACCGCGACGATCGTCCGGGAATCGGGAGAGGTCGACGCCTCGGCGTCCTCCCGCGCGTGGGTGCCGGCCACAGCGCCCGTGGGGCTCTCCGTGGTGGCGCCCGGCGGGGCCGCGGCGGCTGCGGCCGGCTGCGGTTCACTTCCTGTTCCCGGTGTCTGGGGCGGAAGGACGCTCTGGACCAGAGTGATGACCTCGTCGGCGGACTTCGCGGCGCGCAGCGAGGCAACGAAGTCCGGCCGCACCAGCGCCCGCGCGAGCGCGGTGAGCACCTTCATGTGATCGGCACCGGCGCCCTCGGGGGCGGCGATGAGGAACACCAGGTCGGCGGGCCCGTCGGGAGCCCCGAAATCGACTTTCGGCGACAATCGGGCGAAGGCCAGGGAAGGCGTGGTGACGGAGTCGGCCCGGGCGTGGGGAATGGCCAGCCCGCCGGGAAGACCGGTGGCCGACTTGGCTTCCCGGTCGAGGACCGATGCAGCGAGTGCTTCGGCGTCGGATGCGCGACCGGCAGCACCGAGGCGTCCGGCGAGTGCCGAGATGACCGACGCCTTGTCGGACCCCAGATCGACGTCGAGGGAAATGAGATCAGCGTCGATGATCGCCGGGCGGTCGCCGGGATCGGATGCGCTGTGTGTCATGACGTGTCCTTACGGGTGTGAGGGGAGAGCGCGGGTGGGTGGCTCCGGGCGGTCTTGAAGGCCGGTGATGCGCACGGCGTTCGGATCGACGGATTCGGGTCCGGGAAGTTCGGTGCCGGGCAATTCGACGGCGGCGCTGCCGTACGCGACCGCGTACCGCAGGCGGTCCGCGCTTCCGTGCCCGGCACGCTCTGCGACGAGGTAGCCGGCCAGGGACGAGTCCCCGGCGCCCACGGTGCTGCGC
>NZ_JAXION010000113.1:0-13524 GCF_049311045.1 Rhodococcus sp. 7Tela_A2
CGACCCACCCGTCCCGTGCTGCGGGGTCGGATTCGACCCAGCTTCGGATCGCGAGGATCACGAGGATGTCGGCGAACCGGGTCAGCACTGCCTCGCCACCGGGCCGAACCCCGCGCGCTTCGTCCGCCATCAGCGCAAGTACCTGCGACGCGGTTCCCCGCGCCGAGTCGATCCGCAGGACCGGTGGCAGTAAGGACACCAGTCTCCGAGCGGTCGGATGGTCGAATTCGACGATGCCGCATACGAGCACGGTGGGGTCACCGCCCCCACCGTGCCGCAGAACCGAATAGTGATCGCCGATCATCTGCTGTGGCAGCGTGTCGACGCGACCGGTGCGGGACGCGTCCGGCTCGCTGCGGATCAGGTGGCCCGTACCGTGGGGCACCACCGCGAATTCGCCGGGAAGCATGCGCGCCGACGGTGAGCCGGGGACATCGAGCCATGCCTCGCCCGAGACGACCAGATGGAAGCTCGAACTGTCGGCGAACGCCGGCATCTCCAGACCCCACGGCGCACTCAGCTCGGAGCGGCAGTAGAACCCCCCGCGCATCCGCAGCAGGTGCAGTGCTTCGCCGAGGGGGTCCACCGGCGTCCACGGATATGTGGCCGCACCGGTCGCGTTCGTCATAGGGCCACAATCCCGCCCTTGCGACCCGTCGTCCAGTCGCACCGGACGAACGGGCATGAAACGCGGGCTCCGGGGCATGGAGTGTCCTGAATCCGCTGCATAGCCTGGATTTTGAACCCAAAACTATGGACGCGAACGAGGAGGACAACATGAAAGTACTGGTGGTCGGTGCAACAGGAGGTTCCGGGAGGGCGGCGGTGAACGCGCTGCTCCGCCGTGGTCACGACGTCACCGTGTTCGTCCGGAACGACGCGGCACTGGGAGATCTCGCCGGTCGATCGACGGTCGTCGCCGGGGACGCCACCCGGCCGGAGGACGTCGATGTCGCGGTGCGCGGTCAGGACGCGGTGGTGGTCACACTCGGGATCAGTGAAAACCCCGTCCGTGTGCGGATGCGCGGACCGGCAGGGACGGCTCTCGATGTGCGCTCACGCGGCACGCGCAACATCGTGGCCGCGATGGGACGCCACGACGTTCGGCGCCTCGTCGTGCAGACCTCGTACGGCGTGGGGGACACCCGCGGGAAGCTGCCCCGGCGATATGCGTTGATGTTCCGGGCGCTACTCGGTCCGCAGATCGCCGACACCGAGAAGCAGGACGCTCTCGTGCGGGGCAGTGACGTCCTCTGGACACTCGTGCAACCGGTCAATCTCACGGACGAGGAATCCGGTACGGCGACGACGTCCGACACGGGGGAGGTCGCCGGTTGGCACGTGGCCCGCGGTGCGGTCGGTGAGGTCCTCGCCGACGCCGTCGAGCGGCCGGACTACGCCGGAAAGACGATTGCGGTGTCGTGAGTGTGGGAAGACGGTCACGATGAGAAAGTGCCACGCCGCGGGTCTGTCACGGCGTGGCACTGCCACACCGCGACCGAGCGTTTCCCGACACAGAAGGAGTTGGTGACCGTGCCCACCACACTGAATCCGTATCTCGGCTTCCGCGACACCGCGCGTCACGCGATGGAGTTCTACCGAGACGTGTTCGGAGGTGAACTGACGATCTCCACGTTCGGAGAGATGCAGGCGAGCGAGGACCCTGCCGAAAAAGACAAGGTCATGCACTCGATGCTCACCACCGCCGAAGGCTTCGTGCTCATGGGTTCCGATACCCCGGCGGCGATGGAGTACATCCCGGGGACGAACCACTCGGTCTCGCTCAGCGGCGACGACGAGGCCGAACTCCGCGGCTACTGGGACGGTTTGATCGAAGGCGGCCGAATCGACGTGCCGCTCGAGCGGGCGCCGTGGGGAGATTCCTTCGGGATGTGCACCGATCGATTCGGCGTCAACTGGATGGTCAACATCTCCGGAGCCTCCGCGTAGGAGACCTACTACTTCGGACGGGCGTCGAGCTCGTGGACCAGGCGCGCGGGGGCGGTGACGCGGAAGGACATATCCAGCAGCTCGGCGACCTCGCCCCAGTCCACCGTGGCGCTCTCGAGGTCGAACCCGATCCAACCCGACGGACCCATGTAGGCGGGGTGGTAGGTGCGCGCGTCCTGAAGCAGCGCTTCCCGCTCGGAGGCGTCCGGCTTGAGGATGAGCGAGCGCGGGTAGCTTCGTCCGGTCTCCTTCACGGTTCCGCCGTACACCGCGAACGCCGTCTTCGTGTGGAAGAACGGACGGCCATGTGAGATCTTCTCCCCGGCGCCGGGAAACGCCAATGCCAGCTCGCGCACCCGCGCGAGCAGCGGATCGTTCTCGTCGAACATGATCGGGTGCGACATGCGGGCAGCGTACCGCCGACTTCGCGGGGGCAGCAGCGTTCCGCGGCAGGTCGAACGCTCGTCGTGTGGCCGGCGCCGGGGGACAATTGTGTCCGTTCAGCGGAGCACGGCGATCCCCTCGCGAAGGAGTGGTGTGACTCCGTCGCCGATCTTGTCGAAGCCTTCACCGACCGTCTTGCCCTGCCGGTAGCGGAAGGAGATCCCCTCGAGGATCACCGCGAGTTTGTAGTACGCCAACGCCAGGTGGAATGCCATGTCGGACACGTCGCGTCCGCCGGCCGCGTCGTAGCGGGCGAGCAGCTCATCGTCGCTCAGGAAGCCCGGCGCCTGCGAGACCGTGGAGACGGGGAACCCGGCGTCGAGCCGCGCGAGACGCTGGTAGACGAGTAGCAGCGCCACGTCGGTCAGTGGGTCGCCGAGCGTTGCCATCTCCCAGTCGAGGACCGCGGCGACCTCGTCGTGGTCGTCGACGAGGAGATTGTCGAGCCGGAAATCCCCGTGCACGATGCCTGCGGCACCGTCGCGGGGGAGTCGTGCGACGAGCAGCCGATGCAGTTCGTCGGCTTCGGGCAGGTCCCGGCTGCGGGAGTTCTCGAGCTGGGTGGTCCAGCGTCGCACCTGCCGGCCGAGGAATCCTTCCGGCTGGCCGAAATCTCCCAGTCCGACCGCGTCCGGGTCGACTGCGTGCAGGGCTGCGAGGGTGTCGATCATGCGTTCCGAGATCGACCGTGCCCGTTCGGGTCCGAGGGGGAGGAGTTGTTCGACGGTGCGGTAGGGCGTCCCCTCCACGAGGTCCATCAGATAGAAGGGCGCGCCGATCACGTCGTGGTCCTCGCACAGGTGGTGCGTCCGGGGGACAGGCACTGCCGTTCCCGCGAGGGCGGTCAGCACGCGGTGTTCGCGCGCCATATCGTGTGCTGTCGCGAGGACGTGACCGAGTGGGGGGCGGCGCAGGACGAGCCGGTGGGATCCGTCCGTCAGCTCGTAGGTGAGATTGGAACGTCCACCGCTGATGAGCCGGGCGGAGAGGGGACCGTCGAACTGCCCGAATCCCACGGTGCTCAGGTGGGCGGCGAGCTTGTCGAGGTCGAGACCTGCGGGTGCGGCTGTGTCCGTCATCCGGATCCTTTCTGTTTCGACACACTATGGCGTGCAGCGGATCTCGGTGTGGGCGAAACGACCCGTCGATCCTGGACGAAATCCGGACTCTACGGAAACGATTGATTTACCGAATCGCGAGCTACTGGACACCCCGCCTTGCCCCGACACGCTGTGCCGCGGCTGGTTCGACCCACCAACTACTGTCGTCGCATGAGCGCCCCACACCCCCTCGACCGCGACCATCTCACCGCGGCACTCGCCGCGTTCGAGTCACGCCGGTTGCCGCTCGAGGGCAGGCGCCATGCCGCGGTGGTCGTCGCCGTCCTCGACGACCGCACCGGGGAGCCCGTGATGCCGCTGACCAAACGACCCGCACGACTCCGCGCGCACCCGGGTCAGTTCGCCCTCCCGGGCGGGCGTCTCGACGACGGCGAGACCCCCGAGGACGCCGCGCTTCGCGAACTGCACGAAGAACTCGGCCTCGCCCTCGAGCCCGACGCGATCCTCGGCCGCCTCGACGACTACGTCACCCGATCGGGATATGTCATGTCGCCGTTCGTGGTCTGGTCCGGCGCCGCCATGGCCGACCTCGTCCCGAGCCCGGACGAGGTGGACATCCTCTACGCGGTCACCGCATCCGAACTCGACGTCGCGCCGCGCTTCGTCGCGATCCCCGAGTCCGACAAGCCCGTGATCCAATGGCCCTTCCGCGGACATCTCATCCACGCCCCCACGGCAGCGGTGGTGTACCAGTTCCGGGAAGTGGCACTGCACGGCCGGCACACCCGCATCGAAGGACTCGAGCAGCCAGTCTTCGCCTGGCGCTGACGCCCCGGACGGAGACCCGGGACGAATGTGGAAGGCTGTGAGAGACCGACGGTGAAGCCGAGAAAACTGCGAAGAACAAGGGATGACGCGACGATGACCGATGCGACCACGGGCGCCGGTACGGGCAGCGCCGACCGCATCCTCACCGTTCCCAACGCCCTCAGCTTTCTCCGGCTGCTCGGGGTCCCGCTGTTCCTGTATCTGGTGCTCGTCGTCCACGCCGACGCCTGGGCGCTGATCCTGCTCATCGTCAGCAGCCTGACCGACTGGGCGGACGGCAAGCTCGCCCGGTTGCTCGACCAGACCTCACGCCTCGGCGCGTTCCTGGATCCGATGGTCGATCGCCTCTACGTCGTGACCACGCTCGTCGCACTCGTCGCCCGCGACATCATGCCGTGGTGGATCGCCGCCATCCTCATCGGGCGTGAAGTCGTCCTCGCGCCCACCCTCGCCGTCTACCGACGCAGGGGACTGCCTCCGCCGGAAGTGCTCTACCTCGGTAAAGGCGCCACCTTCCTGCTGATGTTCGCGTTACCGCTCCTACTCGCCACGGTGGCGGTACCCGCATCGGAACCGATCACGGGCCCGCTCGGCTGGGCCGCGCTGATCTGGGGCACCGTGCTCTATGTGTGGACCGCAGTCCTGTATCTCGCTCAGGCCGTCACCATCGCGCGGACGGTCCCGGTGACGGGCCGGCCCGGATGAGCCGCAAGTGGGAACGCGTGCGCCGCAACCCGGTGCCGTCGCTTCTCAAATCTCTCCTCGAGGACCATCTCGACCCCGGTTACGCCGCGGCTGCCGCCGACCGGCGCGCCGGACGACGACCGACCTCGCCCGCCACCGCCCGGGTATGGCTCGTCGTGGGAGTCGTGCTCGCCGGCCTCGTACTGGGAACCGCGTACGCCCAGAACAACGCGGGAGAAGCGGGGACCGACCAGGCGCGCGCCGAGATCCTTGCGTCTCTGCGCGCGAGCGACGAGAGGAACGCCGCGCTCGTCGCGCGTCGCGACGAACTGACCCGGACGATCCAGGACCGCCGCGATGCTCTCTTCGCCGACGACACCGAAGGCGGCACCGTGCTCGACCAACTGCGCGCGGCCGAGGATGCGGCCGCGGCGCTGCCGGTCCGGGGTCCGGGACTGACGGTCACCCTCACCGATCCCGCGGCCCGCCCGAACCTGTCCGACTCGTCCCAGCAGACAGAAGGCCGCCCGACCGCCGCGGTCTTCGACCGGGATCTGCAGGCAGTGGTCAACGCACTGTGGGCCGCGGGTGCCGAGGCCGTGTCGGTCGGCGGGGTTCGTGTGGGTCCGGGCGTGACCGTCCGTCAGGCCGGGGGAGCGATGCTCGTGGACAACCAGCCGGTCTTCTCTCCGTACGAAGTCTCGGCGGTGGGGTCTCCGGGCCGGCTGCAGACCTCGTTCGTCGTGAGCGATGCCTACCTGAGGATTGCGGGGATCGCGCAACTCTACGGGGTAGGTTTCACCCTTGCCGACGAGGACGAACTCGAACTCCCGGCCGCGCCGGCGCGAAAAATCGGATCAGCAGGGGAAGTGGGGAATCGGTGAATCGGGTCAATCATGCTCAGGCGCTGTATGCGGCGCTGGCGCTCGCGATCGGGATCGCAGCCGGCATCGTGTTCAGCCCCCAGGTTCCCGACATCGTGCAGCCGTACCTGCCCATCGCGGTGGTTGCCGCCCTCGACACGGTGTTCGGCGGTCTCCGCGCGTACCTCGATGACATCTTCGACGCGAAGGTGTTCGTGGTGTCGTTCGTGTTCAACGTCCTCGTCGCCGCACTCATCGTGTGGCTCGGCGATCAGCTCGGCGTCGGCACGCAGCTCTCCACCGCGGTCATCGTGGTTCTGGGTATCCGGATCTTCGGCAACGCCTCGGCGCTGCGCCGCAGATTGTTCGGTGCGTGACCCATGTCCGACGACACACGCGGCGGCGAACACGAACCACGCGGCGGTCCCGAACGGGACGGCCCCCAACCGGACGCCGTCGAACCGGCTCGGGACTCGGATGGCCGGGACTCGGCGGCGGCGAAGCCGGGGCCCAAGCGGACCGCGCCGGTCTTCGCAGTACTCGCCGCACTCCTCGTCTTCCTGCTCGGCACGGCGATTGCCACACAGGTGAGGAACACCGGTACGGGCGACACCCTCGATTCGGCGCGCCCGGCGGATCTTCTGGTCCTACTCGACAACCTCAATCGGAGAGAGGCCGCGCTGCGGCAGGAGATCACGGCACTCGAGCGCACACTCTCGAGTCTCGAGCGGGACGGCTCGGACGCCGCTCTTGCCGAGGCACGCGAGCGGCTCGACGACCTGTCGATCCAGCTCGGCACTGCTCCGGCGACCGGCCCGGGAGTCGTTCTCACGGTGAACGATCCGCGAGGTGGCGTCGGTGCCGAGGTCGTGCTCGACATGATCCAGGAACTGCGCGCGGCGGGTGCCGACACGATGCAGATCGCCGGTGCGGGCGGCGAGACCGTACGGATCGGGGTGGATTCGTGGGTGACGGGCTCGCCGGGCGCGATCACGGTCGACGACACGCCGCTCCGTGCGCCCTATACGGTCACCGCCATCGGTGACGGACCGACCCTCGCGGCAGCACTGAACATCCCGGGAGGTGTCGTCGACGCCGTGGCCCGAGCGGGCGGCAGCCTCACCGTGGAACAGTTTCCGCAGGTCGACGTGCCCGCCTTGCGGGAGATCAAGCCGCGCCAATACTCTCAGCCCGGATAGTGAATCCGACGTTCGCCCGGAACGTCGCCCCCGAAAGGATCTACCTTGAGTGAGTTCGAAACCCCCGGCGAGTTGCGCTACACGGCGGAGCACGAATGGGTGCAGAGGACCGGAGCGACAACCGCGCGGATCGGGATCACGGACTACGCACAGTCTCAACTCGGCGACGTCGTCTTCGTGCAGTTGCCCGAGCCGGGTGCCGACGTGACCGGAGGCGACTCCTTCGGTGAGGTCGAATCGACCAAGAGCGTCTCGGATGTGTACGCGCCTTTCAGCGCGAAGGTCACCACGGTCAACACCGACCTGGAGACCAACCCGGAACTGGTCAACAGCGCTCCCTACGGAGCCGGATGGCTGGTCGAGGTGGAGGTGGACACCGAAGGTGACCTCGACGGCGCCCTCGGGAAAACGATGGATGCGGACGGCTACCGCGGCATCACGGAAAGCTGACGGACCCGGCATGTAACGTGGCCGCGACTACCTGCACCAGTGCCCCCGCACAGGGTACGGTCAGATATGGCGTGTGCCGTGTCGATTTGATCGGGGCGAACGACTCAACGATCGCCCGGGAGTTCCCGGGCGATCGAACGGATAAGGAGAAACGGTGAGCGAGAACGGCAACGCGGGCTACGAGGAGACTCCTGCGGAGACGACTTCGGTGTTTCGCGCCGACTTCCTGAACGAAGTGGAAAGCGCCGGGGCCGGAACGGCTACGACCGACGCGCCCGTCTCAGGTGTCGAAGGGCTCCCTGCCGGATCAGCGCTGCTCGTCGTCAAGCGTGGACCCAATGCGGGTTCGCGCTTTCTGCTGGACCAGCCGACGACGTCGGCGGGACGGCATCCCGACAGCGACATCTTCCTCGACGATGTGACCGTCAGCCGCCGGCACGCCGAGTTCCGTCAGGACGAGGGCGACTTCCAGGTGGTCGACGTCGGAAGCCTCAACGGCACCTACGTCAACCGGGAACCGGTCGACTCCGCGGTACTCGCCAACGGCGACGAGGTTCAGATCGGCAAGTTCCGGTTGGTGTTCCTGACCGGTCCTCGCGGTTCGCAGGGCGCGAGTAGCTGATGACCGCAGCCCACCAGTCGGCGCCGGCCGGCATGTCGATCGGGTCCGTACTCGATCGACTGCGGCCCGAGTTCCCGGATGTCACGATCTCGAAGATCAGATTTCTCGAGGCCGAGGGGCTGATCAGCCCGGAGCGCACTCCGTCGGGCTATCGCCGGTTCTCGATCGCGGACTGCGAACGGCTGCGCTATGTGCTCACCGCACAACGGGATCAGTACCTTCCGTTGAAGGTGATCAAGGAACAGCTCGAGGCGATCGACCGCGGCGCTGCGACGGTGGGATCGGTCGAGACCCGGCCCAAGCGGCCCCGGCCGCTGGCAGTGGCCCGCGGTGAGGTCTCGCCCGAGGATCTGCGCACCGACCGGGAGATCCGCGTCAGCCGCGACGACCTGTGCGAGCGGGCCGGTGTGGATGTTGCGTTCCTGACCGAACTGGTGGGGGCGGGCCTGGTCACGCCGGGACCCGCCGGATTTTTCGACGACGATGCGGTGCTGCTCGCACGCACCGCGAAGGCAATGGCCGAGTTCGGCCTCGAGGTACGGCATCTGCGCGCATTCAAGCTCGCTGCCGACCGCGAGGCCGGACTCGTCGCCCAGATCGCGGGTCCTGTCGCGAAGGGGCGCGATGCCGGGGCCCGGCAGAGAGCGGAAGAGATGGTGCGCGAACTCGCCGCACTGTCGTTGACGCTCCACACCTGCCTGGTGAAGGCTGCCGTCCAGGGCGCTCTCGACCGCTGATCGCCCCGGGCTGCGCCGGCCGGCACCTGACGGATGTTCGGGAGCGCACTAGAATTCAGGCAATATCGATTCGGGTGGTACGCCACTGACGAGCAGCGGGACGGAGGCGCCGCGATGAGCGAGATGCGAGTGGTGGGGATCCGAGTAGAACAACCCCAGAACCAGCCTGTCCTACTGCTCCGCGAGGTCGACGGGGAGCGGTACCTGCCCATCTGGATCGGCCAGAACGAAGCGACCGCGATCGCGCTCGAGCAGCAAGGTGTGGAACCCGCCCGCCCCCTCACGCACGACCTGATCAAGAATCTCCTGGACGCATTCGGTCACGCACTCCTGGAAGTCCGCATCGTCGACCTCCAGGAAGGCACTTTCTTTGCCGATCTTGTTTTCGACGGCGACATGCGCGTGTCGTGCCGTCCGTCCGATGCCGTCGCTGTAGCCTTGCGCATCGGTGCGCCGGTCTTCGTCGACGAAGCTGTGCTCACCGAAGCAGGACTGGTCATGCCGGACGAGCGTGAAGACGAGGTCGAGAAGTTCAAGGAATTCCTCGACAACATCTCTCCGGACGACTTCAAGGCGACGGACGGCTGAGCGGTCGTTCGTCGACCGGCGACGGACGCGTTGCAGCTTCGAGCAGCAGCACAGTCCGACGCGAGTAGTGTCGAACGTTGCCTTTCCGGTGGGCGTGTTGCTGCCCCGCGCCCCACGCCGGAGCGTACGCTGGGTAAATCCGAATATGGGTTACTTGGTGAGCCTGAGAGCGCTCGACGATTGGATGTGGTGGGGGATCCGCCGGTCGGTCGTTGCGAGGTACAACAGGGCGCGCGAGAGGAAGTCACACAGTGCGAGATCGGCCGCAGGGACAGCATTCCACCGTTGACGCCGGCGACCGCGCGAGTTCGTCACCCACACCGCACGACGACGAGATCCAGCCCGGGCTGTTCCCCGACGATTCGGTGCCCGACGAGCTTGTCGGCTACCGGGTGCCCATCGCGTGCCAGATCGCGGGAATCAGCTACCGCCAACTCGATTACTGGGCCCGCACCAACCTCGTGGTCCCGTCGATCCGGGGCGCGGCAGGATCGGGAAGCCAGCGGCTCTATTCGTTCAAGGACATCCTGGTTCTCAAGATCGTCAAGCGACTCCTCGACACCGGTGTCTCGCTCCAGAACATCCGCGTCGCCGTCGATCACCTGCGCAGTCGTGGGGTCCGTGACCTCGCCAGGATCACGCTGTTCTCCGACGGCACCACCGTGTACGAATGCACGTCGCCCGAGGAGGTCGTCGATCTTCTCCAAGGCGGGCAGGGCGTGTTCGGAATCGCGGTCAGCGGCGCAATGCGCGAACTGACCGGAAGCATCGCCGACTTCCCCGCCGAGCGTGCCGACGGAGGCGACGTCGAAGAGCGGCCGGAAGACGAATTGGCGTCCCGGCGCCGCAGTCGCATCAACCGCCGAATCGGCTAGACGAAGATCACCTGCGAGGGTGGTGCGGGGTCGTCGACGGAAGACCGTCGTGTTCTAGACTTGGGCTCGCGTCGCCGTCGTGCGGGAGAGTTCCGGACCTGATCCGGGCGCCGAAGGAGCAGCACCTCCCCGTCAATCTCTCAGGCATACAGGACCGTGCGAGCTACGACGTCTCTGGAAAGCGGTGGGAGCACCCACCCGCCCACGGGGAAACGCCCTCCACGGGCCGAATCTCTCAGGCGCTCGCACCGCGAGCTCACGACAGAGGGGGAGGAAACGCCCCGTGCGCCCACGCGCGGTGGTGGACCTCTCCGATCAGCCTGGGAGCTGCGATGTCAGAAGATGTCACCTCGAACTTCGCCGACCGTCACATCGGTCCCGACACCGCGGGCCTGCGCCGCATCCTCGAGGTGATCGGCGTCGACTCGCTCGACGCACTCGCCGCGCGGGCCGTTCCGGCGACCATTCTCGACGAGCGCGACGGTGCCGTCTCCGACGGGCTCGACGTCCTCGACGCCCCGAAGTCCGAACACGAGGTTCTCGCCGAGCTGACTGCTCTCGCCCGGAAGAACACCGTCGCGACCTCGATGATCGGGCAGGGTTACTACGACACGCTCACGCCGCCGGTACTGCTCCGCAACATCATCGAGAACCCCGCCTGGTACACCGCGTACACGCCGTACCAGCCCGAAATCAGCCAGGGCCGCCTCGAAGCCCTGCTGAACTTCCAGACCATGGTCGCGGACCTGACCGGCATGGAGGTCGCGAACTCGTCGATGCTCGACGAGGCCACCGCAGCAGCCGAGGCCATGACACTGCTGCGCCGCGCGAACCGCAAGTCGAAGAGCAACCGGATCGCTGTCGACACCGATCTGTTCCCGCAGACCGCCGCCGTCCTCGCGACCCGCGCAGAGCCCCTCGGCATCGAGATCGTCACGGCAAACCTCGTCGACGACGGCCTTCCCGAGGGCGACTTCTTCGGGATCATCCTGCAGGTACCCGGAGCGTCGGGACGGGTGTACGACGTCGCCCCGATCATCGACGCCGCCCACGCACGCGGCGCGCTCGTCGCGGTGGGCGCCGACCTGCTGGCACTGACCTTGATCACCCCTCCCGGAGAACAGGGCGCCGACGCGTGCTTCGGCACGACACAGCGTTTCGGTGTCCCGATGGGATTCGGTGGTCCGCACGCGGGCTATCTCGCGGTGAAAGCGTCCGATACACGCACACTGCCGGGGCGGCTCGTCGGCCTGTCGGTCGACGCCGACGGCGACCCCGCCTACCGCCTCGCATTGCAGACCCGCGAGCAGCACATCCGGCGTGAAAAGGCGACGAGCAACATCTGCACCGCGCAGGTGCTGCTGGCCGTGCTGGCCGCGATGTACGCGTCGTACCACGGTGCCGAGGGACTGACGGCGATCGCGCGCCGTGTCGCCGGGCACGCGGATCACCTCGCGTCGGCGCTGCGTGAGGGTGGCGTGGAGGTCGTGCACGAGTCCTTCTTCGACACCGTGCTGGCCCGGGTCCCGGGCCGGGCCGACGAGGTGATCGGTGCCGCAGCAGCGGCAGGTATCAATCTCTACCGCGTGGACGCCGATCATGTTTCGGTGTCCTGCGACGAAGCCACGACGCCGGCGCACATCACCGCGGTGCTGGAGGCGTTCGGTGTCGCCGAAGGGCACTCGGGATCGGGTGGGGGCGCGGCGCGCGCCGCGCCGGCGCGGACGACCGCCTTCCTGCAGCACGAGGCGTTCACGCGCTACCGCACCGAGACCGCGATGATGCGGTACCTGCGGCGTCTGTCCGACAAGGATCTCGCGCTCGACCGCACGATGATTCCGCTCGGCTCGTGCACGATGAAGCTCAACGCCGCTGCCGAGATGGAAGCGATCACCTGGCCCGAGTTCGCGGGCTTGCACCCGTTCGCACCGGCCGAGCAGACCGCCGGCATCCGGACTCTCATCGCGGACCTCGAGGGATGGCTGGCGGCGGTGACCGGGTACGACGCGGTCAGTCTGCAGCCGAATGCGGGCAGCCAGGGCGAATACGCAGGGCTGCTCGCGATTCGCCGGTACCACCTCGACCGGGGCGACGACCGGCGCGACACGTGCTTGATCCCGTCCAGTGCCCACGGCACCAATGCCGCATCGGCAGTGATGGCCGGGATGCGCGTGGAGGTCGTGGCGTGCCGGCCGAACGGCGACGTCGACCTCGACGACCTGCGTGCCAAGATCGCCGACCATGCGGAGCGTCTCGCGGCGATCATGATCACGTACCCGTCGACGCACGGCGTGTACGAGGAGGACATCGCCGAGATCTGCGGGGCCGTGCACGACGCCGGTGGGCAGGTGTACATCGACGGCGCGAACCTCAACGCGCTGGTCGGGCTCGCGCGGCCGGGCAAGTTCGGTGGCGACGTCAGTCATCTCAATCTGCACAAGACGTTCTGCATCCCGCACGGCGGCGGTGGGCCGGGTGTCGGACCCATCGGAGTGCGCGCCCACCTGGCGCACTACCTCCCGGGACACCCGGCCGAACCGGGCCTCGGCGGTGGCGGACCGGTGTCGGCGGCGCCCTTCGGCTCGGCGTCGATCCTGCCGATCACCTGGACGTACATCAAGCTGATGGGGGCGGAGGGCCTGCGGAAGGCGTCGCTCACCGCGATCGCCTCGGCGAACTACATCGCCCGTCGTCTCGACGAGTACTTCCCGGTGCTGTACACCGGCGAGAACGGCATGGTGGCCCACGAGTGCATCCTCGACCTGCGCGGCATCACCAAGGCCACCGGCGTGACGGTCGACGATGTGGCGAAGCGACTGGCCGATTACGGGTTCCATGCGCCGACGATGAGCTTCCCGGTGGCAGGCACGTTGATGGTCGAGCCCACCGAAAGCGAGGACATCGCCGAACTCGATGCGTTCATCGACGCGATGATCTCGATTCGCCACGAGATCGACCGGGTCGGGGCAGGGGAGTGGCCCGCCGACGACAACCCGCTGCGCGGTGCTCCGCACACGGCTGAATGCCTGGTGGGAGAGTGGGACCACCCGTACTCGCGCCGGACCGCGGTGTTCCCGATGGGGAAGGCCCGCGCGAAGGTGTGGCCGGCGGTCCGGCGTATCGACGGTGCGCACGGTGACCGGAATCTGGTGTGCTCGTGCCCGCCGCTGGAGGCGTACAGCAACTGATCTGTCCGGGGGGCGCCCGCGGGAGCCGGGGCGCC
>NZ_JAXION010000114.1:0-13368 GCF_049311045.1 Rhodococcus sp. 7Tela_A2
GGGGGGGGGGGGGGGGGGTTGCCGCGGGCGGGGGGGGGGGAGGAGATGTGAGCGGAAGTGCCATCGCCACGATGACGAGACCGGCGCCCACGCCCGCGAGGAGCGACACGGATTCACCGAACACCGCCACACCGAGCAGCAGAGCGACCACGACTTCCAGGTAGGACAGTCCGGCGAGTTCGGCCGCACGCAGATACGAGCCGGCGACGACGAGCAGGCCCAAGGCGAACAACCCGCAGACGACGAAGAACCCGATAGCCCATACCCAGTTGCCCGGGGTCATTCCGGAAAGATCGGGTCGGGTGACCACCACGACGAGCCCGGTCGCTGCCGCCCCGAATGCGAAGGTCCAGAAACTGCGTACGTCTGCGGGCATATCCGAGCGATAGCGGTAGCAGAGCAGCGCGGCGCCGTAGAACACTCCCGACACGACACCGAGCACGGTACCCAGCACTTGCTCGTCCGAACTCGGGGCGGGCGCGCCGCCGATCAGACCCGCGGCCAGGAGCATCCCGGTGAACGCGGCGACAAGGGACACCGCATCTCGGCGAGTGATCGTCTCTCCGAGGAACATCCTCGCGAACACGGTCGCGAGAACCGGGCCGAGATAGTGCAGGACCACCGCGCGCGACAGGTCGGTGAGCACGGTCGCGGAGAGATAGGTGGCAAGGGACAGGGCGAGGAACACGCCGCCGAGCACCACCGACCACGACAGCCGGACTCGTCGCAATTTCCCGAGACGTCGCGACAGTGCCAGCATCACCAGCATCCCCAGCCCGCCGACGAGCATCCGGCCGAAGGTGAGGGCTTCGCCGAGTACGGCGCCGGGAGGGGTGGCCATGCGGCCGAACAACCCGGCGGTGCCCATCGCCGTTGCGGAGACCACGATCGCTGCGATACCCAGCCGCCTTCGGCGGGTATGTGCCGACTGATCATCGGCCGGGCGGTTATCGATGAGAAGCGGAACGACAGGCACGCGTGAGGGTGCGTCGACAGACGGAGCCACGGAACTTCCTCCGGACAGGGTGCATCGCGCACCGGCGGGTGGTCGGTTCCCCGCTCTGTCATGTGACCTGAGAGCTTTCGCGGATCCGTGGACCCACTTACACCTTCGGTGAACCCCGCGGGGTTGCTTTCCAGAGGAGCCTCGCCGGCGGCGGTCTGGGGGCCTGAGAGATTCCCGGGGAGGTTGCTCCTTCGGCGCCCGCACGTGTGCGGAACTCTCCCGCTGCAGTTCGATGGCATATTCGGTTGTCCGAGCGAGTATGCCAGCCCGATGCGGAGGCCCTGGATCCGGGTGAGCGCGGATCAGGTGATGAGCGCGGTACCGACGCCACACGCGGCACACGCCCACAGCACACTGGTGGCCGTGCCGATGATGAACTGCTCCGAGGCGTTCGGCTCGCGTAGCTCCGGGTACCGCGCGAGACCCTTGACGGCCATGATGATCGCGATGCCTTCGGGCCACCCGGCAAGGATCGACACCGCGACGGCGCCGCGCTCGAGCACGCCGATGACCCGTCCGCCCCGCAGCGGCCCGGGCGGAGGAGCGGGATCGGGTCCGGCATCCGGTTGGCGTCGGGCGATACGGAAGGCGACGAGTACGGCCGGTCCGCCGCCGGTGACGGCGGCCAGGGTGGTGAGCGCGAGTGTCACTGCCAGCGCGAGGCCGTGCACGGGCGCGGTGGCGGTGGCCGCCAGGGCTGCACCGCCGAGCGCCGTGGTCGTCACTGCCGCGCCGAGCCACGCCGGGAGCGTAGGACGGAGAGAGAGCGCGGGCGCGAGGGCGGCAACGGCAAGGCACACCAGCGAGACGACAGTCAACGATCGGCCCTTTCCAGCAGTCGGTGAGCGAGCGCGCATCCTGCGATCTCGGCTTGCCACCCGGCCGCGGCCAGGCGTTGGGACACCGCTTGCTTGCTGATGCCGAGTTCGTCGGCGATCCGGGCTTGCGTCGATCCGGTGCGAGCGAGTGCCACGGCTTCGTGTCCCTGGGGGGAGCGCCGGAGGACGAGGGTCGCGAGCAAGGTCAATGCGGCGTCGGCATCTGCTGCGGCCTCGGCGTCGTCGCCCTCCACGGCGACCTGCCCGATGGAACTCTTGGCGCGTTCGACGGCACGTCGGGCGAGTTCGAATGCCGGTCCGCGACCGGCGCGGGTCTGTTTCGGCAGGGGAGTCTCGACGGGGCCGATCCCGATTCCGATGCTCCAGCGCTCTCGCCGGAGCAGTTCCAGCACGAGGTCGACCACCACACCGGGATCGTCGGCGACGGCCTGAACTTCGTCGCCGGCTGTGCGGTCGAACGGACGGACCAATCGTGGGTCACGCAGGTCGGTGAGAAGTCCCGAGACGCGGTCGATGTCGCGGCGACTGCCTCGTTGATCGGCCGTCAAGACGAACATCGGTCAAGTGTGGAACCTTGTTTTGTCAAAGTCAAGGATTGAGGCTTGTTCAGAGTTCGCCTTCGGGCACCCGGTTGTATTCCTCGTCGGTGACAGGTTCGAGCCAGTGGACCGTATCGTGCTCGTCGTCCGTTTCGTTGATGGCGAGGTGAATCATCAGGCGGGTGGGCGCGGCGCCGTGCCAGTGCTCCTCGTCGGCTTCGAACCACACGCGATCCCCGGGCCGGATCACCTCGACCGGGCCACCCCGGCGCTGGCACAACCCGACCCCGTCCGTGACGAAGACGGTCTGGCCGAGGGGATGCAGATGCCAGTGCGTGCGGGCGCCGGGCATGAAGTGGACGAGAGCGGCCGACACTCGCGACGGCGGCGGCGCTGCCGCCACCGGGTCTATGTAGACATCACCGCTGAACCAGTCCTCCGGGCCTATCCCGGTATCGAGCGAGCTGCGCACGATCTGCATGACGTCCTCCTTCGGCCGAGCCCTCCCACGTATGTCCCGGACGGCGAGGGCGGCCGTCATCGCCCGATGTCGTGCTGTCCATCAGATCAGGCGGCATCGTCGGGGATGCACTTTCCGAACGGCAATTGCCCGTACTGTGACCTGGAGAGCAGTGCAGCCGTGATCGGTAGCGGGAACGCCGCGGGCTGCGTGAGCAGCACCCGAACGGAGTGCACGTTCGCGTCGTTGATCGCCGAAGTTGACCTTTCGGACGCGGGCGGAACCCCGAACCCGAAACGGGTGAACCGGAATCCGTGTCGGCAGACGAAGGAGATCTCATGCGTGGAGTCATTCTCGACGGGCCCGGCGAGGTGCGGATCGCGGACCGTCCGGATCCGGAGATACTCGAGCCGACCGACGCCGTCATCCGATTGGCCGCCACCTGCATTTGTGGTTCCGATCTGTGGCCCTACCGCGGCGCAGACCCTGTCGACCACATGCCGATGGGTCACGAGTACGTCGGAACGGTCACCCGGATAGGCGATGCGGTTGCCGACGTCGCGGTCGGGGACTTCGTGGTCGGTTCGTTCTTCGCATCCGACAACACCTGTGAGATCTGCCGCGCCGGTTATCAGTCCCGGTGCGTGCACGCCGTACCGATGGGTGCCATAGGCACCCCGGCCGAGTACGCGCGCGTCCCGTTGGCCGACGGCACACTCGTCCGGACGCCCGGCCCACCCGACCCGGATCTCATCCCCTCGCTCCTGGCAGCGTCGGATGTACTCGGAACCGGGTGGTTCGCCGCGGTTGCTGCGGAGGCAGGCCCCGGTAAGACCGTCGCAGTCGTCGGTGACGGTGCAGTGGGGCTACTGGGGGTCATGGCAGCGAAACAGCTCGGCGCCGAACGGATCATCGCCATGAGCCGCCACGCCGATCGTCAAGAGCTGGCGCGCGAGTTCGGAGCCACCGACATCGTCGAGGAGCGCGGGGACGAGGGCGTCGGGAGAATCAAGGACCTCACTTCCGGACTGGGAGCGCACTCGGTGATCGAGGCCGTCGGCACCCAGGAGTCGATGATGCAGGCGATCCGCTCGACACGGCCGGGTGGGCACGTCGGGTATGTCGGTGTGTCCCATGACGTATCGCTGCCCGGCGGAGAACTGTTCTTCGCCGAGGTGCATCTGCACGGCGGGCCCGCCCCGGTACGGCGCTTCCTGCCGGAGTTGATCGACCTGATCTGGAACCGCGCCATCGACCCAGGAGCCGTATTCGATCTGACTCTGCCTCTCGACGAGGCAGCCGAGGGCTACCGCGCAATGGATGAACGTCGAGCGATCAAGGTGATGCTCACTCCCTGAGTTCCGTCGATGGTGCGGTGCTGTCCAGGGCGACGAACTCCGCAGCCGGGAAAGGAAGCCTCCGATGACGATGGAAACCCCTGATCCTGAAGTCGACGTGGGCCGCCGGAAGTGGATCGGACTCGGCGTCCTGGCCCTGGGACTGTCGTTGATCGTCGTCGACGGCACGATTGTCAACGTCTCCCTCCCGGTCATCATCGACGACCTGAACCTGGATCTGACCGACGCGCAGTGGATCAACAGCATCTATTCGGTCGTGTTCGCGGCATTGTTGCTCACGACGGGAAGGCTCGGCGACCGAGCCGGTCGCCGAATGCTGTTCATCATCGGGGTGCTCGTGTTCATCTGCGGAAGCCTGGCCGCAGCGGCGTCGGACAGTTCCACCACGTTGATCTCTGCCCGCGTCGTTCAGGGCATCGGAGGTGCCCTCGTTCTTCCCTGCACACTTTCGACGGTCAACGCCACCTTCCGCGGCAGGGACCGAGCAGTCGCGTTCGGCGTGTGGGGTGCGGTGATCTCGGGGATGGCAGCCGTCGGTCCGTTGCTGGGAGGTTGGCTGACGACCTCGTTCACCTGGCCGTGGATCTTCCTCGTGAATGTGCCGATCGGCATCCTCGTCATCATCGGAGCGGTGCTGTTCGTGCCCGAGACACGGTCGAAGACCACGGTTCCCGGACTCGATGTCCTGGGGCCGATTCTGAGTGCGATCGGGTTCGGCGCGCTGGTGTTCGCCCTCATCGAGGGGCAGAAGATCGGCTGGTGGAAACCGATCGCCGATCTGAGGGTCTTCGGGGTGACGTGGCCGGAGACCGCGCCGATCTCGGCGACCCCGGTTGTCGCTGTGGTGGGAGTTGTCACCCTCGGGGCGTTCGTGATGTGGGAGCGACACCGTGCCGGCCTCCGGCGGTCCGCAATCCTCGACCTGACCCTGTTCCGGATCCGCACCTTCAGCTGGGGAAACACCACCGCGATGACGGTGGCGATCGGAGAATTCGGGCTCCTGCTGGTGCTACCGCTGTTCCTCGTGAACGCCTACGGACTCAGTACCCTCGGCGCCGGCTATGTGCTGGCAGTAATGGCGCTGGGCGCGTTCGCTTCCGGGGCTTCGGCGCGCTTCGTCACCGGGAAACTCGGAGCTCCCCGTACCGTCATGCTGGGTCTGACGCTGGAAGTGATCGGGGTGCTCGCCTTCGCGCTGTACCTCCGCCCGTCGGCGAGCTCCGTCCTGCTCGCGCTGCTGCTCGCGATCTACGGCATGGGCTTGGGCCTCGCGTCCGCCCAGCTCACCGGAACCGTGCTGGTCGATATCCCGACAGCGGAGTCGGGGGAGGGGTCTGCCATTCAGAGCACCTCCCGGCAGCTCGGCGCAGCCCTGGGCACGGCCATCCTCGGGACCGTGCTCTCGCTCGGCTTGGCGCACAGCCTCACCGACCGCCTCGAATCGAGTCCTCTACCGGCGCAGGTGCAGTCCGGCTTGGTCGACAGCACCCGGGACTCGGCAGGCAGCACCATTCCGATCATCCGCGATCAGGGCGACGACGGCCGTCTCGGTCCGGCCGGTCCCGAGACCGCCGAGGCCCTGTCGGAAGGTTTCGCGGACGCCACCAGGTGGTCGTTGTTCTTCGCGGCGGGATTCCTCGTCATCGGACTGGCGAGCGCCACCCAGTTACAACCGCGCAGGCAGGCTGGAGTGCCGGTACCGGACGCCGGATAGCAGTCGGCGCTTGCTCGTCACCGGATCAGGTGACGACGACGTCTGCGTACGCGGCGGCAGTGTGCCCGAGCGGGAACCGTTTGCTCGGATCCCGGTCGCCGGTCGCGCCGATCACGAGGATGAACAGCCCGCCGGCCGTCAGCGAGCGCAGAAACGGCAACAACTCTTTCTGGCCCGACGTGTTGTGCATGTAGTCCACGAGGGCGAGGAAATCCTGGCCGGCGTCGAGGCGGCCCGGGGACGCCGTGCAGAGTCTCGAGGCCCGCCGCCGCACCCAGTACGTCGGCACCGGTGGCGGCGAGCGACGTGAGAGCGGTCAACGCGTTACCCACCTGGTGCGGTCCGAGAAGGGAAAGGCGGACTCGGGCATACCCGTCGGGTGTGTGCAGAGAAAAGTCGGTTCCGTCGGCACCGCAACGTATTTCGTCGGCGTACAGATCCGCATGCGTGTCGTTCGTCGAGTGGGTCCACACCGGTATCCTCGCGGTCGCCGCCAATCGCCTCGCGTATTCGTCGTCGCGATTGACGACGGCGGCCTTTGCGCGGTCCGGGGTGAACACGGCGGCTTTGGCGGCGAAGTAGCGGTCCATCGTTCCGTGGAAGTCCAGATGATCGGGTCCGAGGTTGGTGAACGCAACGGTGCGGAACCACACGCCGTCCACGAGGCCTTGGACGATGGCGTGAGACGACACTTCCATCGGCACCGCGCCCACGTCCTGCTCCCGGAACTCGGCGAGGATGCGCTGGAGCACCGCCGCTTCGGGGGTCGTTCGCGTGGCTGGACGGGCGCCGCCGGGACCGCGCACGGTGACTCCACTGATCATGCCGGTGACGACGCCGAGCGTCCCGAGAGCGGCGTCGAGGAGGTACGTCGCCGCGAAAACTGTTTCCGGGCCCGGCGGCATAGAGGCAGCGGAGGGCTACCGAGCGATGGACGAACGCCGCGCGATCAGGGTGCTGCTGACCGTCTGACCTCCACCGAGGCCGGTCCCGTCGTCCGCGGTAAGGGGACCGCTCGGAATGCACACCGTCGTCTCCCACAGCGTGATCGGCACTGGGACGTTTCCTTCGGGACCGACCCGGGAACCCCTGATTCGCGATGGAAGGTCCCGCTCATGAAGGCAACGGTCGAAGGTAAGGGGCCGGCGCGGGATCGACACAGTGGTCGACGTCCGAGCCGTCGGACGACGCGAGGCGGACACATCACCTCGGTGGCAGGCGGCTGGCGGCATGTGTAGGCAACCTCCCGCACGGTCGGCGTACGGTGTGCCTTTTCCAGCCGAAGAAAGGACCTGCTCATGAATGCGTCGGCGGAACCACAGGACCTCGGTCGCCAGATGGCGAAGCTGGCACGCGAGTTCTACCGTCCCAGCAGTCTCGCGGATACGTTGCGCGGTGTCACCACCGCTGCGGTCGAACTGGTGCCGGACGCCGACTGCGCCGACGTCCTCGTGGTGACCGGCAGGAGGAAGGTCGAATCGTACGCCGCTACCTCGACTTTGCCGGAAGAACTCGATGCCGTGCAGGAGAAGCTCGGCGAGGGGCCATGCCTCGATGCTGCGTACAAGAATCTCATCGTAAGGACGGATGATCTTCGGACCGAGACACGGTGGCCGCGTTTCTCCCGCGAAGCGGTCCAGGCAGGAGTGCTCAGCACTTTGTCGTTCCAGCTCTACGTCGAGAAGGACTCGATGGGTGCGCTGAATCTGTTCTCGTTCAAGCCGAATGCTTTCGACACGGACGCGGAGGCGATCACCGAGGTGCTGGCCGCGCAGGCAGCAATGGCGTTGAGTGCCGCACGTGACCACCAGAACTTCTCGTCGGCACTGGCGAGCCGCGACATCATCGGTCAGGCCAAAGGCATGATCATGGAGCGGTTCGGCGTCGATTCCGTACGCGCTTTCGAGTTGCTGCGCAAGCTCTCCCAGGACAGCAATATTGCGCTTGCCGAAGTCGCGGCCAGAATTGTCGAGGCGGGTCCCGCCCAACTCGGCGGCGACCCCTCCGCCTGACCGAGCTCCCGGAACCACGTGGGGCTGCGCTCGCATCGGACAAGACAGGTCCGCTCCGGGTTCCGGAGCACGCGCAGCGCTACAGGTCCCTGGGCACGAATCAGGGGTAGCGTGGAGGTCACGGGCAACTTGGCCCGGGCACTTTTTCGCCTCGTCAGCGACATCGTGGTCGATGCGGAAGAGGGCGCTCTCATGGCAGAGCCGATCGACAACAAACTGGTGGATTCGCTGGCAGCACTGGCGCGATCTCTGTCGGGACAGCGCGACCTCGAGGGTGTACTGCGCACGGTCACCGACTCTGCCGTCGACTTGATTCCCGGCGTCGAGAGCGCAGACATCCTGCTCATCAGCGGGAAGAACACGTTCGAATCCCATGCCCCGACGTCGCTGTTGCCCGTCGAACTCGATCGTGCGCAGGAGCGGCTCGGGGAAGGACCGTGTGTCGATGCCGCGATGGGTGCCTTCACCACCCTCAGCGATGATCTCGTGTCGGAGACCCGATGGCCCCGGTTCACCCCGGAAGCGCTCGACGCGGGGGTGCGCAGCATTCTGTCGTTCCAGCTGTACACCTCGGCGAGCACCGCGGGGGCGTTGAATTTGTTCGCCACGTCACCGAACGTATTCGGCGGCGAATCGATTGCGGTCGGGGAGGCGTTCGCGGCGCATGCGGCCATCGCCATCGCCGCGGGACGGGACGAACTGAAGCTGCATTCCGCAGTGCTGAACCGTGACGTCATCGGCCAGGCCAAAGGCATGATGATGGAGCGATTCGGCATCCCCGCCGACCGTGCGTTCGGCATGCTCATCAAGCTTTCGCAGGACACCGGGATTCCGCTCGTCATCCTTTCCCGGTGGATCGCCGAAGAGCGCACCGAACCTTCGTAACGCGAATTCGGTAGAATTATCTGCTTGCTGCTTGCTGCTTGCTGCTCCCTGCGCTACACCGTGGGAGACTATCGAGTATGGACGGGTGGGAACGGGGCGAAGGCGCTCCGGCCGGTTTTCCGACCTCGGCGGAGATCAGCCGACGGATCGGAGTGCTGGCGCGTGAGTTCTTCGTTCCCGAGGATCTCGACAGCACGTTGTATCGGATCGCTGCGTCGGCGGCAGAACTGATCGGTGCGGCCGACGGTATCGGCATTCTCCTCTCGGTCGATCGGGAACAATTTCGATCCACCGCTGCCACCTCGCCTCTGGCCGCGCAGCTCGAGGCAATGCAGATCAAACTGGGCGAAGGCCCGTGCCTCGACGCTGCCAGGTCCGACCCCATCGTCCGGTGCGCGGACTTGCGTACCGAGACGCGATGGCCGGCGTACGCGTCGGCCGCGGTCGACGCGGGAGTCCTCAGCTGCCTCTCGGTGCGCTTGTACACCCACCGCGACGAGGTCGGGACCTTGAATCTCCATTCCCGCGTCGCGGATGCGTTCGATGCCGGGGACGAGGCCCTCGTCGATGCCCTGGCCGCACAAGCTGCCACGGCGATCACGGCTGCCCGTGTTCAGGAACAACTCACCTCGGCTCTCGCAACCAGGGATGTCATCGGCCAGGCCAAGGGCATCATCATGGAGCGCTACGGTATCGACGCGCTGCGTGCCTTCGACATGCTGCGGCGGCTGTCGCAGGACACCAACACTCCTCTTTCCGAGCTTGCGACCCGACTCGTCGACTCGGGGCCCGCCACGGCGTGACCGCGTCGCGGCGGCGTTCCCACCCGGATCGTGGGCAGCACCACCTCACACTCAGGTTTACCCGGCCACACGCCGCGGTATCTGTACTGATACCCGGGGAGGGTGTCCGGCGTTGCTACACGGCGCCGGACACAGACGGCCGCTACGAGAAGGTGAGGGTGACAATGACGTCTCCGCAGAGATATGTGGTGCTGGTGGGCACGCCGTGCGATGCTGCCGCCCGCGCTCACTGGGGCGCGGTGCAGAGTTGGGCGGACGAACACGGGTGGCTGACGACGCGAGACATTCCCGCGGCCGGAGATGTCTGGGGCGCAGTGGCCACCGAGGAGGTCCTCGACGGTATGTGTTCTCCGACGGAGGCGAAGGTGATCTACGACGTCCGCGCGGCAGGAATCCCCTGCGTCAGCGTGCATCGGGCGCCTGCGATGCTCGCGTCCCTGTTCCTGACTGCGGCCGTCCAGCCGGCCTGAGGCGACTGCCGCGCTCGACCTCGGCGGAGGGCAGGTGGGTTCCGTCTGTTCCGGACCGACGTCAGTCCTCGACGACCACACGTAGCTTTTCTAGTGTCGCGTCGGTTGCGTCGGGGAGAGTCATCCCCGCGCCCGGTCCGCTGCGCAGGTAGTCGAGAACCGCCCGATCGAGCCGCTCGCCGGGCACCACCGCGGGGATGCCCGGGGGATACGGGGTGATCTGCTCGGCTGCGATACGGTCGGCGGCCTTGTCTGCCGCGATCATTTCCGCACGGCCGAAGAATGCATCTCGCGGCGACATCACCGACTCGAGCTGGATCTCGTCGGGTCCCGGCAGATACATTTTCGGCGGGGTCTCGAACGATTCGGCTTCCTGCACCAGCAACTCGAGGGAGCGGACGAGACGGTCCGTCGTGTCGTCGTCGTCGGCAATCGAGATCGTTGCGAGGATCCGCCGGTGATCGGTCAATCCCATGTCTATCCGGCAATGTTCGCGGAGCCAGTCGGCGCATTGATAGCCCGAGGCGCCGAGCGCGTCGACGTCGACGAGAATCTGGAGCCGGTCCAGGTCGTGTGAGGCCTGGTCACCGAGCAGGCGGCCTTCGAGGACATCGAGTCCGTCGAGTGCGGCGATCCGGTCCCGCGTGCGACGGGCGAGGTCGAGTGCGCTCCCGAGTAGTTCGGTGCCGTGCTCGACCATCTGCCGTCGCCAGCCGTCCATCGCGGCGTAGATCATCACATTGGGGCTCGTGGTCATGAGCAGATCCGCGCAGGCGGACAGGTGTGCGCCGTCGACCAGGTCTCCCTGCACGTGGTACACCGAACCCTGCTCGAAGCCCGAACCTGTCTTGTGGACGCTCACCACGCACACGTCCGCCCCGGCATCCATGGCCCACGTCGGCAGGTCGTCGTGGAAGGGCAGATGTGCCCCCCACGCCTCGTCGACGATCAGCGGTTTGCCTCGTTCGTGGCATACCGCGGCGATGCCCTCGATGTCCGCGCATGTGCCGTACGGGCTGGGGCTGACGATCAGGGCTCCGGCGGCATCCGGGTATTCCTCCCATGTCTGCCGCACCTGTTCGGGTGAAGGCGGATGGGAGAAGTGCATATCCTCGTCCCACTGCGGGGTGATCCACCGGGGAACGACGCCGCTGAAGATCAATCCCGCAACGACCGATTTGTGGGAATCGCGCCCGAGCAACAAGCCGCCGGGATCGTTTCCCGCCACGGCCATCATCGCGGCCTTGACCGAGAGCGAACTGCCGCAGGTCGAGAAGAAGGCCTGTTCGGCGCCGACTGCTTCGGCCATGAGTTGCTCGGCCCGGGACAGGTACCCGTTGCTGGAGGTTCGGTCGTCGAGACCGCCGGAAGCGAGTACGTCGGCCCGGAACGGATCGATGCCGAGCACCTCTACGACGCGTGAATCGACCCCGCGGCCCTCGCGGTGCGCCGGCGGGGAGAATCCGTAGCGACCAAGTTCGTGGTATTGCGCCAACCCCGTCAGCAGCGGTGTCTCCGACTGGTCCATGACGTCGAGATACCCGGTTATCCCTCCGGCAATCGGCTGACGCTGTTCGGATCCGGAGGGCCCGCAGAACATATGCCGAGCGAGTGGTCGGCGCGGTGGTCGGAGACTGCAGTGCCTGGTAACTTCTTGGTATGACGGCGAGTTACACACAATTCGTCGATGGATCGGTTTCCGGCACCGCTCGCACCTACGGGTGCACGTGGACGGCGACTCGGTCCTGTCATCGGGGGAACTGCATATGGAGGCTCGGCAGTGAAGCATTACGAGGTGGTGATCGTGGGCGCCGGAATCTCCGGTATCGGCGCGGCGGTCCGGTTGAGCCAACAGGGGATCGACGACTTCGTTCTTCTCGAAAAGGGAGACGCTGTCGCGGGTACGTGGCGCGACAACACCTATCCGGGATGTGCCTGCGACGTCCCCTCTGCTCTGTACTCGTACTCGTTTGCACCCAACCGGGACTGGTCCCGTCTCTTTGCCGGGCAGGCGGAGATCCGGCACTACATCGAGCGAGTGGCCGGGGAACACCGCATCTTTCCCCGCGTGCGTTTCGGTACCGAGATGCGTCGCGCCCAGTGGGACGAACAGACCCACCGATGGATCATCGAGACCTCCGCCGGCGTGATCACGGCCGGCGCGCTCATCGCGGCAGCAGGTCCCTGGAACGAACCCCTCGTCCCCGACGTCCCCGGACTCGACACGTTCCCGGGCGAAGTGTTCCATTCCTCGCGGTGGAACCACCGGTACGACATGACCGGAAAGCGCGTGGCGGTGGTCGGCACGGGTGCGTCCGCGGTGCAGTTCATCCCCGAGATCCAGCCGAAGGTCGAAGCCCTGCACGTGTATCAGCGCACGGCCCAGTGGGTGCTGCCCAAGCCGGACTACGCCCTGCGCGCCTTCGAGCGCACCGTACTCCGGCGTGTGCCGGGCGCGCACGACGCTCTCCGGCGCGTCGAGTACGGCATCATGGAGGCGCTCGGACTCGGCTTCCGAAACCCGTGGATCATGAAGGTGATTCAGCAACTCGGCAAGATATGGCTCCGACTTCAGGTGAGCGAACCCCGACTCCGCGAGACGCTGACGCCTCGGTACACGCTGGGTTGTAAACGACTTCTGTTCTCCAACAAGTACTACCGGTCCCTGGCCCGACCCGGCGTCGAGGTTCATCCGACGGCCGTCGCGTCCGTGCGCGGGAACGTCGTGGTCGCGGCGGACGGAAGCGAAACCGCCGTGGACGCGATCATCTTCGGCACCGGCTTCCACATTCTCGACATGCCGGTCGCGAGCCGAATCTTCGACGCGCAGGGCCGTAGCCTCGACGACCACTGGAAGGGCAGTCCGCAAGCATATCTCGGAACCACGGTCGCAGGGTTCCCGAACGCATTCGTTCTGCTCGGCCCGTCGCTCGGCACCGGCCACACCTCGGCATTCACGATTCTCGAAGCGCAACTCGGTTACGTCCTCCAGGTGCTGACCCGTGCGCGGCAGGAGGGATGGACCCGCGTCGAGCCCCGCCGCGCCGCGCAGGACTCCTTCAACACGCGCGTACAGAAGGCACTCGCCGGCACGGTGTACAACGCCGGAGGCTGCCAGAGTTACTTCTTCGACGCCAACGGCCGTAACAGTTTCAACTGGCCGTGGTCGACCCGGCGGATGCTGAAGGAGCTTGCGGCATTCGACGACACCGCGTTCGACGTGGCGTCGGCTTCTCGTGCGGACGTAGTCACGGCGCCGCCGTCCTGACCAGGGGTCAGGAC